>WQYK01000001.1 GCA_009781275.1 Bacteroidales bacterium
GGGGTGCAAAGATAGGTATATTTTTCAAACCGCAAAACAAATTTAGTTATCAACAGCAAATGTGGCGATTGTTCATAACTTTAAAACGTTTCTTACACCTATTCATAATATTACCATTTTTTTTATTAACTTTGCAGCCAATATTAAACAAGTATCTCAATTTATGGCTACTACAGCTGATTTTAGGAATGGTCTTTGCATTGATTATAACGGAAAACCCTGTTCTATTGTGTGGTTTCAACATGTAAAACCAGGAAAAGGAGGCGCTTTTGTAAAGGTAAAAATGCGCAACTTAGACAATGGCCGCATCTTGGAAAACACCTTTACCGCAGGCGAAAAAATCGATATCATTCGTATTGAAAGGCGTCCCTATCAGTTCTTGTATAAAGACGATACCGGATTTCACTTTATGCACGGAGAGACCTTTGAACAGATTGACCTTCAGGAAGACATGCTGGATAACTCAGACCTTATGAAAGAGGGTCAATATGTGGAGATGATGTTCCACGCCGATGAAGAGCGTGTGCTTACTTGCGAACTACCCCCATTTGTAGAAATGGAAGTAACCTATACTGAACCGGCGGTAAAAGGCGACACCGCTTCGACCAACGCCCAGAAAAGCGCTACGCTCGAAACCGGCGCCACCATTATGGTACCTCTTTTCATTAACCAAGGAGAACGAATCAAAGTCGATACAAGAGACCGATCGTACGCTGAACGAGTAAAATAAACCTCACATGAAACCATTCATCCCTCTATTTCTACTTTTATTGACATGCTCTTGTTCTTTACGAGAGCACAGGCAAGAGGCAATCACACCGCAACAGATAGAAACGGCTATCGCCAGCGGATCGTTTACCAAAGCCGAGTCCATGATCAATGATTACCTCTACGTAAATAACGTTTCGATCAAAGAGCGTCAAAAATGGCTCTTTCAAATAGAGAAAATGAATCGGATCCGGATGGATTTCACGATGACGGAGGAGGATGTACTTGGCTATCTCAGTAATTATTATGACTCTATCTCACCCATGCAGATTCGCATGTGGGAAGAGGGCAAAGCGCTGGAGTACAAAATAATTGATGGGAAAAAACGCTATTTTAACCACGCCGCCAGAAACTTGTTTCGCATCAGCCTTGTCGCCCGCAAACAGTGGGAAAGGGTGCACGGAGCCAGACCGGATAGTTTGCAACGATTTCTGTCTGCAAACCTCCCGACAGTGGTTAAAAGTGTGCAAACAAAACGTAGCGCTTTGGTAGACCCTGTCAGCATGGAAGTGACTTATACCCTGACTGTCAACCCCAATGCCATTCCTCCAGGGGAGTTGGTTCGCGTTTGGATGCCCATGCCCCGTACAGATGTTGCCCGGCAAACCGATGTGAAGCTGATTTCGACCAATCAACCTAACTACGTACTATCGTCCGATATGCACGCCCATAAAAGCATCTACATGGAAAAACGGGCAAGAGCAGACGAACCAACCGTCTTCTCCTACACTTTCTCCTATACCTCTTATGCCGAATGGTACGACTTTAAGCCTTCTGATATCAAATTATATGATGCCCAGTCTTTCATCTATCAGACCTATACCCTTGAGCAAGCTCCGCACATTATTTTCTCCGATCGGATAAAAAAGATAACCGAAGAAGTGGTGGGAAGCGAACAAAACCCATACCTCAAAGTGAAAAAAATCTACGACTGGATTGATAAATCTTTCCCTTGGGCCAGTGCACGAGAGTACTCTACGATTGACAATATTCCGGAATACGTACTGGATAATAACCATGGCGATTGCGGACAGGTGTCGCTGCTCTTTATCACCATGGCCCGCTATGCGGGCATCCCCGCCAGATGGCAAAGCGGCTTTATGATGCATCCCGGTAATCATGGTCTGCACGACTGGGCCGAAGTATACTACCAAGGTGTTGGTTGGGTCCCGGTTGACCAATCGTTTGGCCGCCTCCGGTCGTCTCAGGATCCCGGCGTTTATTGGTTTTACACCAAAGGTATTGACGCTTTTCGCATGATCGTAAATCAGGATATTAGCAAAGATTTTTACCCTGTTAAAATCTATCCGCGTAGTGAAACTGTTGATTTTCAACGTGGAGAAGTCGAATGGAGAGGAGGAAACCTCTATTTTAACTATTGGACCTTTAACATGAACGTTACCTATAAGCCCGCTACCGACCCTGTGTCTGCTCAAAAAACAACAAAAGCTATTCGTGGCGGTGGCCCGGATCAATACATGTTGCCTTTTACAGAGGGTGGGTATCGCAGATCGGAAGAGTATCGATACGGAGACAATCCCTCTCAAATAAACTCCTCCCCCTCCCCGTATCAACTCCGCGGCAATAGCGGCAATCCTCAAGAAGACGCCATTAGGAATTACAATCAGCGCACCTATCTAAGAAATACTGAGGGAACTCGTTTTCAAGATGAACGGTACGATTGGAGTGATTACTATCCCCCAGGATCCTACTATCCCGAAGACAGATATGTTCCGCCCTCCGAACGCTCTCTCTTCCCGGGAAGTGGTTACAACCCCTCCTATCGCAGAGACCAGCTGGGCGATCCCATCATACTTCCCCCCCTGGACGACGCAAGAAGGTTCCAGACCAATCCGGGCAACCCCTATACCGATTACGGATATAGAAGATAGTTTGCAGTTTCATGTAACAAATAGCGGCGTCATTCGTTCTCTTTATGTATGAATAACGCCGCTTTTTCTGTTTTTATCACCTCAGTCAGGCCAAAGCTCTACCGCTTTAGCCTAAGTCTGCTCAAGCGGAGCGATGCTGCAGAAGACGTGGTGCAGGAGGTGGGATTGAGACTTTGGAAAGGCGTTCACAAGGGAAACCTCCATCCGCACATGGAGGCTTTGGCCATGTGTACGGCCAAAAACCTGTGCATCGATATCCTTCGCAAGAACACCAAAATAGGCAAGGACCATACTGAAAAACAGAATCATTACACCGATCCCCATACAGAACGCTCCCCCCAGCTTGTCTTAGAGGAGAAAGAGATGCATGCCGGTATATGCAAGCTTATAGACCTGCTGCCTTTACAACAGCAAATGTGTATCCGTTTGCGGGATGTAGAGGGCTATGAACTGGAGGAGATTGCCCAAATTCTTGAATGTGAAGAAGGGAGCGTCCGTACCAACCTTTCGCGCGCCCGCAAAAAAATCAGAGAACAAATCAACCAACTATGGAACCGATAAACGAAACCACCGCTCGCCAACTCTTAGAGCGTTACCATCAAGGAGAGACCTCTTTAGCAGAAGAGAAGCAACTGTCTGCCTACTTTTGCCAGGCCCTTCTTCCCGCCGATCTGCTCCCCTACCGCACCCTCTTCCGTTTTTTTCGGGACGAGGCGGCCGTCACGCCTCCTGAATCGGCGCCCCTCCCCAAGCATCGTATCTACCTGCGGATTTTTGCCCCGATTGCCGCAGCTGCAGCGTGTTTTCTCCTCTTTTTTACACTATACAGTCCGGCCCAACACGATTTTGTATGTTATCAAGACGGTCAACGGATACAAGATCAGGAAGAAGCGCTACAATTAGCTCAACAGCAGTGGGAACAAATGTCTCTTAGGATTCAAAAAGCAACGGCCCTTGCAGATAAATGGGAACAGATGAAAAACTACACAGAAACAATAAACAAATACATACCGCGATGAAAAGAAGAATCATAACCCGTATCAGCCTTTTATCCATTCTCTGGCTGATTTTTGCCTCCGGAGTCCTCTCTGCCCAAAACAGGCGCATACAAACCATGGAAGACCTCTTTGCCAAATATGAGCAGACAAAAGGGGTGGGATACATCAGCATCTCCCCAAGTTTGCTAAAGTTGGCAAAAGCAGCCGATTCCAAAGAGTTGGACGAAGTGTTCAATAGCATTGTCTCCTTAAAAATCCTGAATATGGATATTACGCCCGATTTGGAAAGCCTGGCCAACCGAATCAGACAGGATGTGCAAAATTTGGTAAAACAACAGAGTTACGAAGAGATTGTAAAGATGAAGGATGGCGACAGCAACTTTGTTATCTACCTGTCGAGAAACAAGGATAAAAACAGCAAGCAATTAGAGGCGTTACTCATGATAGCCAACGATGAGTCCGAATTGGTGCTCATCGGAATATCGGGAAGAATTACCCAAAAAGTGATCGACGCCATCTTAGACGGAAAAATCGGAATTATACCTTAATAAAATTAAAACAAACCACCCAATGAACCGACACAAAGCCATACTCCTATTTGCGGCGCTCTCTTTTGGCACCCTTGCCGCCGCTCAAAACCAAACAGAGGCCCAACCCACCCGAATCAGGATTGGGGAGACGGTGCTCACCCTTCAGTCCCCTTTACGGGTACAGCCCGTTGAACAAGACAGTTTAGATATTGACATTCACTTTTTTGCACCAAAAACGCATCGAACCCGTACCTATCCCCGCTTTAGCGAAGAGGGGTATATCGGGTTTGGATTTGCCGTACCTACTCACAATGACGACTATCTTCCCATCCATTCGGGAAACTCCTTTAACTTAGAGATTGGATCGAGGCACCTCTACCATCCCTCCAAACACTACGCTATTGGCGTCCATTTTCAATACAGTTGTTACTCCTACCGTATGGTCGACGCCATCCCCATATTTATGGATAAAGTGCCTCCTGGAGAGATCTACCGCGAGTACTTTAGAACCGACAATCTTGGCACCGGATTGGTACAGCGTGTGCGCCTCTTTCCCGGGTTTTGGGTTGAGGGCACTGTGTATGGAGACTGGGCCTATAGCAAACGATATAAAGTAAAAAGCCGTGTCGATGGGAGTAAAGAGAAGACCAAGTACCGGAACGGAGAAAAGTTTAATCCCTTTGGCGCAGGGGCGCAGGCAGGCATCAAATGGAACGGCACCACATTATATGCCCGATACCGCTTTACCAACTTTTTTAATCCCAACTACATTCCCCAAGAGGTGCCACGTCTCTCTATAGGGTTGTGCTTTTCAATATAGCTTCCGCACCATCATCAAGCCATCTCTGAGGGGCAGCAACACATTCTCCACCCTTGGGTCTGCCTGCACATGGTCGTTAAAAGCTGCTATGCCCTGCGTCTGCGCGTCGCGGGGCAGTGGCTCGTTCAGCACTTTTCCATCCCACAATACATTGTCGGCCAAAATAAAGCCGCCGGGGCGCAACTTGTCCATAGCCGCCTCGTAGTAGGCTATATACTCCCTCTTGTCTCCGTCAATAAAGACCAAGTCAAAAGTTTCGTTGATTTGAGGGATGACGGCAACAGCATCGCCAATATGCAAGACAATCCTCTCTGCAAGCCCTGCCCTGGAAAAGCCTTGCCTGATCAACTCCTCCCATTCGTCATTACACTCAATGGTGTGCAACACCCCGTCGGGCCCCATCCCTTTGGCCAAACAGAGGGCCGAGTATCCCGTAAAGGTGCCGATTTCGAGAACCCGCCCGGGCGTCAACATCACACCCACCATCGACAAAAACCGCCCCAGCACCACGCCCGACAGCATACGCGGATGAATGGCGTGCAGATGGGTTTGTCGCTCTATCCAACTTAGGGCTTCATCGGCAGGAGAGGTATGGCTCTGCACATATTTATCGATGTCTATCATTGTTATATGTACAACAGCGTAGACATTGCATCCGGAGTAAAAAGCTCCTGCGCAATCTCCATAATTTGACTGGATGTTACGGCGTTAATCTTGTCAGAAGTTTGTTCAAGAGACTCCACTTTTCCAAAGACCAACATACTCTTGAGCTGGTTCAGACACTTTGATTCGGCGTTATCGGCGGCAATGGTGAGCTGTCCGATGAGTTGCTTTTTGATGCTTTGTAGTTGCTGGGGGGAAAGGGGCGCCTGACATATTTTATCTAACTCTGTACGAACTAAACTGAGACAACGCTTCCAATCGTACTTGTCGGAGCCAAAGTAGATGCCGGCCACGCCGCTGTCGGAGTAGGGGGTATAGGAGGCCTCCACGTTGTAGACAAGTCCATGTTTTTCGCGGAGTAGGAGGTTTAAGCGGGCATTGGGGGAGGTTCCCCCCAAAAAGTTCATGAGGAGCGCCAATGCAATACGCTTGGGATCGGAGTATGGATAAGCACGAACACCGGTCAGGCAGTGCGCCTGATGGGTGCGTCTGTGTTTTTCTAAAAAGAAGGGGGTGGGCAGATCGCCATGATATGACGGTGGCGCCATAAACGAGATGGAGGCGAGGTCAAAATGGCGCTGCATCAGGGTTTGCATCTGCCGTTCGGAAATATTGGCCACCACCGACAGTACAATGTGAGAAGGGACAAAGAAACGTTGTGCAAAGTCAAACAAGTCGGAGCGTTTGATCAACGCCAATGATTGACGGGAGCCCAAAATAGGCGTTGACAGCGGGTGTTCTCCAAAAAGAAGCTGATCAAACTCATCAACAATCAACTCGGAGGGGCTCTCTTTATAGGAGCTGATTTCGTCTGCAATCACCTCTTTTTCTTTAGCCAGCTCCTGAACCGGAAAGGTGGAGTGAAAGAAAATATCGGACAACAGGTCAAACGCTTTGGCCAAATCTTCCTTTAAAACGGTGGCGTGGACCACCAGCTCCTCTTTGGTTGTGTAGGCATTTAATTCCCCGCCCAACCGCTCCAACCGGTTATTGATGTGAAAGGCCGATCGTTTTTGTGTCCCTTTAAAAAGCATATGCTCTGTTAAATGCGACAGTCCGCTCAGGCGTATCGGATCCATGCGCGAACCTGCGACGATCCCCAAAGCGCAATAGGCCACCGGAGCGTTTACAGAAGAAAAAACGCACCTTAACCCTGAGGATAACTGAAAAATATATGCAGATTCAGACTTCATGCAAAAATAGGGCGACAAAATTAACGATTATTTCGTACATTTGCCGCTTATGGAACATTTTGTTGTATCGGCCCGAAAATATCGGCCACAGCGTTTTGACACCATCCTGGGACAAAACAACATTGCAGCCACGCTCAAGAACGCAATTTTGCGGAAACAGTTGGCGCATGCCTATCTCTTTTGCGGTCCCAGAGGAGTGGGAAAAACCACATGCGCACGTATCTTTGCCAAAACGATTAACTGCCTTACGCCCACATCAGAGATGGAAGCGTGTGGCCAATGCGAATCGTGCCACTCCTTTGCAGAGGGACGTTCTTACTGTATCCATGAATTGGACGCCGCTTCCAACAACTCGGTAGAGGACATCCGGCAACTCATAGAAAAGGTACGCATCCCGCCCCAGATCGGCGCCTACAGCGTCTACATCATCGACGAGGTGCACATGCTTTCGCAAAGCGCTTTTAATGCGTTTCTAAAGACGCTGGAAGAGCCCCCCTCCTACGCCCTTTTTATTTTGGCTACCACAGAGAAACATAAGATTCTCCCTACGATTCTGTCGCGCTGTCAAACGTTTGACTTTAATCGTATTAGCGTAAAGGACATGGCCGACTCGCTCTCTCAGATAGCCAAAGAGCAAGAGGTTGAAATTGAACCGGAAGCATTGCATGTTATTGCCGTTAAGGCAGACGGAGCGATGCGGGACGCCCTTACGCTCTATGACCAGACGGTGGCTTTTTGCGGGAACAACATTACATACCAACAAGTTATTTCTAACCTTAATGTGCTCGATTATGAGTACTATTTTTCTTTGACCGGCCACTTTCTGTCGCACAATTACATTGATGCGCTCACTATTTTTGATGAAGTCTTGTCCAAAGGATTTAACGCTCTGCACTTTATAGCAGGACTTAGCAACCATTTCCGCGACTTGCTGGTGGGAAAAGAGCCGGCTACCGTTCCACTGCTTGAGACAAGCCCGGCGCTGACTGCCCGTTATGTGGAGCAGGCCGGATTGTGCTCTTTCTCTTTTTTGTACGATGCGCTGCGTATCTGTGCTGCTTGTGAGGCGGGGTATAAGTTGAGTGGTAATCCGAGGTTGCATATTGAGTTGACTCTTGTTAGGTTGGCGCAAGTGGGTGTAAGAGAACAAGCAATAGCTGCTGCTCCCGTGCCTGTGCCTGCGACTGCGCCTGCTACTGCGCCTGCTACTGCGCCTGCTACTCCTCTTTTAGCAGATCCCTCAGTCGCTCCTAAAGTCGCTCATTCGGGAGGGTCGCTGTCAATTAATGCTATGCTTAAGAAGGAGCAGCAACGGGCGGCGGAGCAGGTGGTTGTTCCTCAGAAAGAGGAAAAAAGCTTGCCTTTTACACTTGAGCAGCTTTATGGCGTCTGGGCGCATCTGGCTGATCACTTCAAAACGCTTCCGCGCCTTAGTGCCATCCTGTCTTCGGGTAAACCTCGTATTGAGAACGATACACAAATCCTTTTTGAAGTGGACAACTCTGCACAACGTGAGTGGATTGAACAAAAATGTTTGAACACTATGTGCGCCTTTCTCAAACAAGAGCTCAATAACAATCTTCTTACCATTGTTTTAGAGACAAAACCTGTGGAACAAAACGATAAAAGCCGGCTCTACATGCCCGAAGAAAAAGCCAAATTCCTCTTTGAAACCCATCCGGAGGTAAAGGAGTTAAAAAACGATTTACAGTTAGATACTGCATAGCATCTTAAATCTTGACTATATGCGCTTATATTGCACCAACTTGATAAAAAAATATGGCACCCGGACGGTTGTCAAGGGAGTCTCCATTTACATTGACCAAGGCGAAATCGTAGGACTCTTGGGGCCTAATGGCGCCGGAAAAACCACCAGCTTTTACATGATCACAGGGCTGATTAAAGCCAATGCCGGAAACATTTATCTTGATAATGAAGATATTACAAACTATCCCATGTATAGGCGGGCGCAAAAAGGTTTGGGGTATTTAGCGCAGGAAGCCTCCATTTTCAGAAAAATGACCGTCGAAGACAATCTATTGTCCGTGATGGAAGTATCGGGACTTTCCAAGAAAGCGCGGTTAGAAAGGATGGAACAACTCATCGAAGAGTTTGGGTTGCAAAAGGTGCGCAAAAGCTTTGGAATCCAGCTATCCGGAGGTGAGCGTCGCCGTTGCGAAATTGCCCGCGCCTTAGCCATCGACCCCAAGTTTATTTTGCTCGACGAGCCCTTTGCCGGTGTTGACCCCATTGCAGTAGAAGATATTCAGCACATCATCGCCAAACTCAAAACCAAAAACATTGGAATCGTCATCACCGACCACAACGTACACGAAACGTTAGCCATCACCGACCGCGCCTACCTCCTGTACGAAGGAAGCATTTTAGAGAGCGGCAGCGCAGAAGACCTGGCCAACAATCCCGAAGTAAGGCGCAAATACTTAGGCCAAAACTTTGAACTGCGCAAAGCCATCATCCCACAAGCCGCCAACACCCCTGATGCCTCCACCCCCTCCCCACCCCCTGCCTCCCCGTCAGCACCTGAGCCAACAACAACCCCTGCCACTGACAAAGACCTCTTTTCCTACAGCCAAGAGGCGCAGGAGAAAGAACGGCTTAGTCCGTAATATAACCATTGAACGAAATGGGTTGGCGCGTGTTGTCGGATACCGAGATGTTTGCTGACCCGGTAGTGGTGATGTTTAATGTGATCTCATAGTGGTGATTCGCCTCCTTGAGGGCAATATGGGCACTCCATCCCCCTTTTTTTGCCTCTTTGAGCGTGTATACAAAATCGGCGCTTTTGAACTTGATGCCGCCCTCAGACGGGTTGGCCGGAGCCACGTATGCCCTGCCAAAATAGGGCAGGTACGCCATAACAGAGTCTTTGGTCACAATCATGTCATAATTGGACGTCAAGTTGATTGACCTGCCTGTCATTGGTAAGGCGTATTGAGCCACAAATTTATACTCTTGTGCATTGACCAATCTTTGTACTTTTTCTGTACTTTCTTGTCGAAGTTCGCTTTTTGACCTCTTTTCTTGCGCATAGAGGACGCTACCGGCTGTAATGAACGCACATAATGTCAGTATACCCATTTTATTCATGTTGTAGTGTTTTAATATGCTGTCTGCAAATATCGTTCCAAAAAAAAAACCTTTTTTGTGTAAAAAATTGTAAAAAAGTGGAGCAAAGTGGAAAACTTTTTCTATATTTGTAGCCTGGATTATTGTCATGATTATAGGCGAACATATTGCAAAATTGGATGATAAAGGCCGACTGGTCTTTCCGGCTCCTCTTAAAGTGCTTGCAGAGAGTGAAGTAGGAGGAAGGCTTCGTTTTGTAGTTAAAAAAAACCTGTTTCGCCTCTGCTTGGAGATGTATGTGGATAAGGAGTGGAAACGACAATCTGAGGGTGTAAGGGCGCGCCTTAACCCTTTTAATCGTGATCACGACCTGTTCTGGAGTGCCTACATGAGCGACACCGCCATCGTGGAACCGGATGAAAAGATGGGTCGAATCCAAATCCCCAGGAGTTTGTTAGATCTGATTGATGTGCGCAAAGAGGTAGTCTTTGCAAGCAAAGACTACAAAATTGAAGTGTGGGCAAAAGAGCATTTCCCAGAAAGCAAAATATCTGGAGAAAAGCAAGTTGAATTGGCTGAAAAGATTTTAGGTTAACCATGTCCCAATACCATCAACCCGTCATGTTACGCGAGAGCGTCGCCGCCTTGGCCATGAGACCAAACGGAACCTACGTGGACGCCACTTTGGGTGGAGGGGGACATTCTCGTGCCATGCTGGAGCAACTGCAGGAAGGGCGTTTATATGCATTTGATTGTGATACTGATGCAGCAGTAAATGCACCCAAAGACAGTCGGTTTGTTTTTGTACGTTGCAATTTTAAGTATCTGCAAAACTGTTTGCGCTACCTGGGTTGCATGTCTGTAGATGGGATTTTGGCTGATTTGGGGGTCTCCTCCCATCAGTTTGATGTGGGCGAACGTGGTTTCTCCTTTCGCTTTGACACCGATCTGGATATGCGGATGAATCGCGACGCATCGATCACCGCCGCCCGGATACTGAACCACTATTCTCAGGAAGAATTGGAGCGCCTTTTTCGTCAATACGGAGAGATGCCGCAAAGCAGGCGGGTTGCTGCCCTGGTGGTAAAAGCGCGGGAACAAATGGCCATTGGAAGCTCCGTAGCACTTTCTGAAGCCCTTGCATCCATTGTCCCGCATCAACATCCCCATAAATTTTGGGCGACTTTGTATCAGTCACTAAGAATTGAGGTGAATAGAGAAATGGATGCGTTGGAAGCGCTGCTGGAGCAATCGTTGCGGCTGCTCAAAAGCGGCGGACGTTTGGTTGTCATCACCTATCACTCTCTGGAAGATCGAATGGTCAAAAACTTTATGCGAAGCGGGAATGTTAGCGGTCATATTACTAAAGATTTCTATGGCAATGAGGAGAGTCCGTTTAGGGTCGTCTATAAAAAAGCCGTTACGCCATCGGCTGATGAGTTGGCGCAAAATAACCGCGCCCGTAGCGCAAAACTAAGGGTGGCAGAAAAAAACGACGGTTCAAAAAAATGAGTAATCTAAAAAAATATATATCAGGCGTAATCGGGGGAGGGCCCATTTTAAACAGCTTACTTGAGAGACAGTTGCGTTTTATCTTGTTTGTGTTTGCTTTGGTTATCATATACATTAGCCTTCACTATGCTGTTGGGCAGACATTTGTTGAGAGACGCAGATTGGAGCGCGAGCTAAAAAATTTGCATGTGGAGTACAGAACCTGCATGGCAGAATTTATGTTCCTGAGTAAACGTGAAGAGGTGTCCAAACACCTGACAAGATTAGGATCCAAAGTACACGCTCCTATCGTTCCGCCAAAACGAATCATCATGGAGGACTATCCAAATGAATAAAAAAATACTTATCCGAGTGCGCATCTTGTATGCCCTGCTTCTTGTAGTCGGGCTTTGTATTACAGCGCAAATTATTCGTTTACAATTCTTTACTGCCTATAAAAAACAAGCTGGAGAGTTGGTTTTTAAGGAAGAAGAGGTAGAAGCAAACCGCGGAAGTATTCTGGCGCGGGATGGCCGTTTTTTAGCAACCTCTGTCCCCTACTACCAAATACGCATCGATTGCATGGCGCCTGTTGACTCGATCTTTCAACGTGACGTGGGTGCTCTGTCCAAAGCGTTATCCGCCTTTTTTGGCGACAAGTCGGCAACAGCATACAAAGATGAACTAATCGCTGCAAGAAAAGCGGAACACAGGTACAAACCGCTTGGAAACAGGGATGTGGACTATAAAGAGTTAAACGTCATCAAACAATTTCCACTATTCCGTCTGGGTCCAAACCGCGGTGGAATTATTGCCGTGCAAAAAAACAGGCGCATCAATCCATACGGACGATTGGCTCAACGTACCATTGGTTTCATCAACAGCGAAGGTGTCGGCCCAGGGGTCGAGAGCTCCTTTGATTTTTACCTAAAAGGACGACCGGGAAAGCAAATCACCAAGCGCCTCCCGGGTGGAGAGCGTGCTCCTTTGAGTCACACTCCATTAGTCAGGCCACAAGACGGTCATGATGTCCAAACGACGATTGATATAGATATTCAGGAGGCCACCGAATCGGCTTTGCGTGACCAATTGGCAAAATCAACTGTTTTTGAAGGCGCCACTGCTATTGTGATGGAGGTTAAAACCGGAGCCATCCGGGCCATCTCCAATTTAAAAAAAGCAGAAGATGGCACTTACGACGAGTCATATAACTACGCTATTGGCGCAGCTACCGAACCCGGATCGACCTTTAAATTGGCAACCTTGATTGCACTCCTTGAAGGAAATTACGTTACCCTCAACACCATGGTTGACGCAGGCAACGGCAGGTGGAACTACGGCAATCATACTTTTAGCGACGTCACAAGTGTCGGATATGGGAAAATTAACGTGCTCAAAGCCTTTGAAAAATCGTCCAATGTGGCTTTTGCTCAATTGGCTGTCAAGCACTTTTCGGGAAAAGAGAAAGAGTATGTAGAGAGGCTCTACAATATGAAATTACGTGAAAAACTAGACATCGAGTTGTTGGGAGAGGGAACGGCCATGATACGCCAACCATCCGACCAGCTGTGGTCCAAGCTCACCCTCCCCATGATGTCCATAGGATATGAAGTGCTGCTCACTCCCATGCATACCCTCACCTTCTACAACGCCATTGCCAATGGCGGAAGGATGATGAAACCCTATTTTATCGAAAGCCTAAAGCGATACGGCCAGGTTGAAAAAGAGTTTAGACCACAAGTGATCAGCGGTGCCATCTGCTCAAAATCGACCATCGACAGCGTACAAAAGGCGTTGCGTTATGTGGTGAAAGAGGGAACAGCCAAAGCCATTGACGACAAACGTTACGAAATATCGGGGAAAACGGGAACCGCACAAATTGCTTTTGACGGCGTGTATAAAGACAAAGAGGGCAACCGCAAACACCAAGCCTCTTTTGCCGGTTTCTTTCCTGCCGACAATCCTCAATACACCATGGTCGTGGTGCTCTACACCCGCAAAACCCGTGAAAATTTTTATGGAGGAGCCTGGGCAGCACCTGTATTTAAACAAATTGCTGACAAAATCTTTAGTACCGGCTACGATTGGAACGACCCTGTCTCTATTGATAAAACCACTCCGATGGCCATGCCCCACATGCTGGCCGGTAACAATGGATTTACCCGCGATCTTCTTGGCGCGCTCTCGGGAGATGCCAAAACATCTTCACGCAGGAATGACTATGCTCCCCAACTCTTTTTGGAAGATGATACCGTTCCGGACGTAAAAGGTATGGGATTGCGAGATGCTCTTTATATTCTTGAGCGTAAAGGACTTAAAGTAAAAACAACAGGCATTGGAGAGGTTACCGTTCAAAATCCGCCGGCGGGTACACCGCTTAGCCAAGTCTCCCAAGTTGAAATCAGCCTGCAAAAAATACAAAAGAGACAAATAGCAAACAATCGATGAAATTAGAGATACTCATACACCATCTTGAGCCAAAGCAGCGTTTACATCCAAACCTCAATCCGGATGTCTCTGCTATCTGTTTTGATTCCAGGAAAGTGTCTCCGGGAACGCTCTTTGTGGCTGTATGCGGCACACAGACAGATGGACATCAGTATATTACTCAAGCGATTGAAAAGGGTGCCGTTGCCATTGTGTGTGAAAAATTTGTGGAACAGCCCGTTCCGCAAGTCCCTTACATTGTTGTAGAAGACAGCAAAGAGGCGTTAGGGTTGCTGGCATCTGCCTTTTGGGGACATCCCTCCCGTGCCCTCCACCTCATTGGAATCACCGGCACCAACGGAAAAACCACCACAGCAACTTTGCTTTACCGCCTTTTTAAAGATTTGGGGTATGCTTGCGGATTGATTTCCACCATAGAAAACTATGTTGACAACACCGTCCTGCCCAGCACCCATACCACTCCCGACGCTTTGGAATTAAATCAGCTGTTGGCAGATATGGTCGCCGGGGGGTGCGCCTATTGTTTTATGGAAGTGAGTTCCCACGCCATTGACCAGGGACGGATTTCCGGCATCCGTTTTAGCGGATCCGTCTTTACCAACCTCACCCATGACCACTTAGATTACCACATCACTTTTGCCGAGTACCTCAGATGCAAAAAAAGGCTCTTTGACCACCTCCCCTCTGATGCTTTTGCCCTTGTCAATATTGACGACAAAAACGGAAAGGTGATGCTCCAAAATACCATTGCCAATAGGTACAGCTATGCCTGTAAAACGATGGCAGATTTTAGCGGACGTGTGATTGAACAGAGTGTCGAAGGGATGTTGGTTAGGATAGACGGCACAGAAATCTCTACCTCCATTATTGGCAGGCATAACGCCTACAATCTATTGGCAGTTTACGCCGTAGCCAGACTTTTAGGCGTCCCTAAAGAGGAGGTATTGCCCCTCCTGTCTACCCTCCAGTGCGTATCGGGTCGCCTCGAATACGTTAAAGGGGGGAATCAGATTACGGCTGTGATCGACTACTCGCACACACCCGATGCCTTAAAAAATGCACTATCCACCCTCAACGATATATTGGCCCCCAATCAATCGCTCTACACCGTGGTGGGCTGCGGAGGAAACAGAGACAAGACCAAGCGTCCAGAGATGGCGCGAATTGCCGTTGAAAACAGCACTCAAGCCATCTTTACCTCTGACAATCCACGCTTTGAAGATCCGCTTGACATTTTAAACGATATGCTTCTGGGCCTCACCGACCAGGAGCGCGCCCGCTGCCTCTCCATTCCCGACCGGCGTGAAGCGATCAAAACAGCGATCGTGATGGCTCCCCCAAAAAGCATCATTCTGGTTGCCGGAAAAGGACATGAGGATTATCAGGATATTAAAGGAGTAAAACACCATTTTGACGATAAAGAGATATGCTATACCACCTTTTTGAATATTTAAGAAGCAGTTTTGATTTTCCGGGAGTCGGATTGTTCCAATACATCACCTTCAGGTCTATGTTTTCTGTAATCACGGCATTGCTCATTGCCCTATTCTTTGGGCATAAGGTCATACAGCTGTTGCGGCGCAAACAAATTGGTGAGAGCATCAGGGATTTGGGTTTAGAGGGGCAAATGTCCAAAAAGGGAACCCCTACCATGGGTGGTCTCATCATTATTTTAGCGCTCCTGGTCCCTACGCTCCTCTTTGGCGACCTATCCAATATCTACATTCAGCTGATGTTGGTCTCTACCCTCTGGTTAGGCTTTATCGGATTTGCCGACGACTATATTAAAGTGTTCAAAAAGAATAAAGAGGGACTTCGAGGGCG
The DNA here is from genome assembly GCA_009781275.1 of Bacteroidales bacterium. Taxonomy (GTDB): domain Bacteria; phylum Bacteroidota; class Bacteroidia; order Bacteroidales; family UBA932; genus WRBG01. The sequence goes on from WQYK01000001.1 coordinate 15,715, forward strand.
TTTCAAGGTGATGGGACAAGTGGGTTTGGGGCTGCTCATTGGGCTTGTGCTCTGTCTTAACAACCAAACAGTCATCCGCGAAGTGGTACCGGGTTCCACTCCCCAAGCCCGTATTGAATCGGTCGAGACGGAACAAGGCGTTCAGCAGTTGCCTGTATTGGACAGTAAAAACACCAAAACCACCATTCCTTTTGTAAAAGAGAACGAATTTGACTACACCTGGTTATGGCCGTTTAAAGGATCCGGCAAACAAACAGCGGGCTGGATCATCTACGTGATAGCCATCATCTTTATTATTACCGCAGTCTCTAATGGCACCAACCTGACCGACGGGATGGATGGTCTGGCCACAGGCGTTACTATTGTTGTGGCTGTTACCTTGGGTATTTTGGCCTATCTGTCGGGAAACATCATCTATTCAAAATATTTGAATATCATGTATATTCCAAATAGTGGAGAGTTGGTGGTCTTTGTGGCGGCTTTGGTTGGGGCGTTGGTCGGATTTCTTTGGTACAATGCCTATCCCGCTCAAGTATTTATGGGAGACACAGGCAGTCTGGCGTTGGGCGGAATTGTTGCCGTATTTGCCATCCTGATACGTAAAGAACTGCTAATACCTATTCTATGTGGGATCTATCTTGTAGAGAGTCTGTCGGTCATCTTGCAGCGCTACTACTTTAAATACACCAAACACAAGTATGGGGAGGGACGCCGTATCTTTAAAATGGCGCCTCTTCACCACCATTTTCAAAAAGAAGGGGTAGAGGCGTTGATTACCAAACCTGCGCAACCTCTTCCCGAAGCTAAAATCGTCACCCGTTTTTGGATTATCGCCCTGTTGCTGGCTGCAATCACTGTTATTACGCTAAAAATAAGATAATCATGGATAAAATCGTTATACTTGGAGGCGGAGAGAGCGGCATAGGAGCTGCTGTTCTGGCAAAGAAAAAGGGCTTTGAAGTCTTTCTCTCCGATATGGGGATGCTTCAGGAGTATGCCAAAGGGGTTCTGGCAGAGCACGCCATTGCCTTTGAAGAGGGGCGCCACACTCCGGAGCATATCCTGGATGCCGTAGAGGTGATCAAAAGCCCGGGAATTCCCGACACGGCGCCCATGGTAGAGAAGATTATCCACAGGGGGATCCCTGTTATCTCAGAAATCGAGTTTGCGGGCCGTTTTGACAATGCCAAAAAAATCTGTGTAACAGGGAGCAATGGCAAAACCACCACCACATCGCTCATCTACTTTTTGCTCAAAAATGCAGGGTTGAATGTGGGTTTGGCCGGAAATATTGGTCAAAGTTACGCCTATCAGGTTGCAACCTGTCAACACGATATATACGTTTTGGAACTCAGTAGTTTTCAGTTGGACAACATGTACGACTTCAAAGCCGACTTGGCCATCTTACTCAACATCACTCCCGATCATTTAGACCGATATGACCACGACATGCAAAAGTATGTCAACGCTAAATTCAGGATTACCCAAAACATGAGTCCCGACGACTATTTCATCTTTTGTTCCGATGACGAAGTAACCGTTGAACAACTCAAAAAGATTGTCATCCAAGCACAAAAATTACCCTTTAGCCAAACGCACCCGATAGAGCAGGGCGCTTGTATTGAGGATGGAGAGATCTCCTCAAGGTATGGCCCCGATGAGTTCAGAATCTTTATCAACGAATTGGCATTACAAGGCAAGCACAATATATACAACTCCATGGCAGCAGCCAATACAGGGCAGGTGATGAATATACGGCACGAGCTGATACGCCAGTGCCTGATGACCTTTAAAGGAGTCGAACACAGATTAGAGCAAGTGGGAACGATTCGGGGTGTGCTCTACATTAACGACTCAAAAGCCACCAACGTAAACTCTGCATGGTATGCGCTCGAAAGCATGAAGACGCCCGTAGTATGGATTGCAGGGGGAACCGATAAAGGAAACGATTACAGCATCCTCCATGCATTGGTCAAAGAAAAGGTCAAAGCGCTGATCTGCTTAGGCGCCGATAATATCAAGCTCTACCAAAACTTTGCAGACAAAGTTCCTGTAATCACAGAAGTACGCTCCGCTGAACAAGCAGTACAAACGGCGTATCAATGGGCCCAGCCGGGAGATACAGTGTTGCTCTCGCCTGCCTGCGCCAGTTTTGACCTCTTTAAGAATTATGAAGACAGGGGGATGCAATTTAAAGAAGCCTTTAGAAAACTGTAATAAAACTATAGAAATACCCTTCCCATGACGCAACCTTTAAGCAATGCCATCGAACTAAATCCGCCGCAACAGAGCTACAAGCGCTCTTTTTGGGACTCGCTCCGCGGCGACAGAGGCATCTGGACCATCATTCTGCTGCTCTCTCTCATCTCTTTGGCCGCCGTCTACTCCTCCAGCAGCTCGCTCGCTTTTAGAGAAGGAAAAACAGCCCTCTTCTTTTTATTAAAGCAGTCCGGATTTGTTGTGATCGGGCTTGCCATCTTATATGTTTGCCACCGCATCCCCTTGGGATGGTACCGGAAATTAGCTTACGTTGGATTGTTTGTCAGCATTGGCTTGCTTGTGCTTGTTTTTACCCCGCTTGGCAAAACCCTCAATGACGGAACCCGGTGGTTGAGCATTTTAGGGTTCTCGTTTCATCCCGCTGAGATTGCCAAAATCGCTTTGATACTATACGTTGCAAAAGTTATTGAAGACCGTGCTTTTGACACGTTCGAAGAGTTTGTTGTCTATCTGCTGTTGCCTGTTTCTGTGGTCTGCCTGCTCATTCTATGGGGGAGTATCTCTGCCGGTATCATGCTTGCAGGCACTGTCTTTATTATTTTGGTTGTGGCCGGTATCTCATCAAAACACCTGATGAAGGCCATTGGAATCTTTATTGTGGGATTGACGATCGTTGTTACCTTATCCCAGACCACAAAACTATTTCCACGTGTAGATACTGCGATGAAAAGGATCTTTACCTACGCAAACGTGGAGGAGAAAAAGGGAGATAGTTTTCAGGCGGATCAGGCTAAAATTGCCATCGCTTCGGCCGGTATCGTGGGAAAAGGCCCTGGAAACAGCACCCAGCGTTACATCCTGCCCCACCCCTACTCCGACTTTATCTATGCAACCATTGTAGAGGAGTACGGTTTTTTGGGCGGAGTCGCCGTGTTGTTGCTCTTTTTATGGCTCTTTTACCGAACCTACCGAATTGCCAAACAATGTACCCGCACTTTTTCGTCGCTGCTCGCTATTGGCCTCGGAATGTTGATTATCTTTCAGGCGATGCTGCATATATGTGTAAACGTGGGACTTTTGCCTGTAACAGGCCAAACCCTCCCCATGATCAGTCTGGGCGGGACGTCGTTTGTGATCATGAGCACAGCTTTTGGAATGATTTTGGCCGTTAGCCGTACCGTTGACAAAAAACAGGCCCAGGAAACCATGGAGGCGACGTCATGAGTAAAGCGTTTAAAATCATTATCAGCGGAGGCGGTACGGGAGGACACATCTTTCCGGCCATTGCCATTGCCAATCAAATCAAAGAGCAGTACGCCCAGGCAGAAATCCTCTTTGTGGGCGCGCTCGGAAGGATGGAGATGGAAAAAGTTCCGGCGGCCGGTTATCCCATTATTGGTTTGCCTGTAGCCGGACTGCAACGTAGGGCTTTTTTCAAAAACCTTACCCTCCCGGGCAAAGTATGGAAAAGTTTGGGCCATGCCAAAAAAATCATTAAAGATTTTCAACCCCATGTAGTCGTGGGCGTAGGCGGATATGCCAGCGGCCCCATCCTTTGGGTGGCAACGCGGAATAAGATTCCCTGTCTGATTCAGGAGCAAAACTCGTACGCAGGCGTAACCAACAAATTGTTGGCAAAGAAAGTCCAAACGGTGTGCGCGGCCTATCAGGGCATGGAGCGTTTCTTTCCCAAAGAGAAGATTCGGCTGACGGGGAATCCTGTTCGCAGCTCCATCGTACCTGTTACCGGATCGCTTAAAAATCAAGGCCGGACTTTCTTTGGCATCGAACCGGAACGTGCAACCATCCTGATCGTTGGCGGCAGCTTGGGGGCGCGTGCACTTAACGATTGCGTTCAAGCGTTTGTCAAAGAGAATCCGGTCGAAAGTCCCGTGGACATTATATGGCAATGCGGTGGCTATTACAGTGCGCAGAATGAGGCATTCATGGCTGCTCATCCTCGTCCATGGATACACCTCCACCCCTTTATTCACCAAATGGAGCTTGCCTTTGCAGCCGCAGATCTGGTCATCTCCCGTGCCGGGGCAGGAACCATTTCTGAGCTGTGTGTGGCCGGGAAAGCTGTCATTTTTGTCCCATCACCCAACGTTAGCGAAGACCATCAGATGCATAACGCCATGGCGCTGGTTCGTCAAAATGCGGCCCTGGTTGTTCCCGAAAATCAAGTAAGCGTTTTTCTGATGAACAGGGCCCTCGATTTGATCAACAATAGGGAGCAAAGAGCGTTACTGGAAGCCAACATGTCCAAATTGGCCCGTCCTCAGGCGACAAAAGATATTGTCTCTGAAATTGTCAAACTTATAGAGAATTAAACATTGAATCATCCCACTCATATCTACTTTATTGGCATCGGAGGTATTGGCATGAGCGCATTGGCCCGCTACTATCAATACTCTGGTATGTTTGTGGCAGGTTATGACCGCACCCCCTCTGCCCTGACCGCTGAATTAGAGCAGGAGGGGATACCGATTCATTATGAGGATGACCCATCAAACATTCCTCTCTCTATTTTGGAGCGCCCGGATCAGACATTGGTCATCTACACTCCTGCCATTCCGCAAGATCATAAGGAGTTGAACTATCTAAAAATAAGCGGATTCCAACTCATCAAACGTTCACGCGCCCTGGGGGCCATAGCTGATACCAAGAGATGCCTTGCCGTTGCCGGTACCCACGGAAAGACCACCACCTCTACCCTTTTGGCCCATATCTTTGCCCACTCCGGAGCGGGGTGTACGGCTTTTCTGGGGGGAATTTCTAAAAACTACCACACCAACCTCCTTTTAAGCCATGCGCCCTATTTAGTGGCAGAAGCAGATGAGTTTGATCGCTCTTTTTTGCAGCTGCATCCCGATATGGCCATAGTCACCTCTATAGACGCAGACCATCTCGATATATTTGGAGACTACCCAACGCTGCAAAAGGCATTCACGGACTTTATCTCTCAAATCAAACCTCATGGAGCGTTGGTGATCAAAGAGGGTGTAAATCCCCCCATCTCCTCTGCAACACCCCATCAATACTATCGCTACGCTTTAGACCAAAAGACCAATTTTTGGGCCTCCAACCTCGTCATGGAGGGAGATGGCACTTATCGCTTTTCGCTGCACCTTTTGGGGGAGGTCATTCACGATTGCAGGTTGGGCATTCCCGGTCGCATCAATGTCGAAAATGGCGTGGCTGCCTCTGCGTTGGCCTTTTTGAACGGCATTGAACCTGCCCAAATCAAAGCAGCGCTCGCCTCGTTTTTAGGGGTCGCCCGCAGGTTTGACATTCAGGTAAATAAACCAAACGCTGTCTATATTGACGACTACGCGCACCACCCTGCAGAGATCTCCGCTGCGTTAAATTCTATACGCAACATCTATCCGGACAGGAAAATTACCGCCATCTTTCAACCCCACCTCTACACCCGGACCCGCGATTTTGTCGACGACTTTGCAGAGAGCCTGAGTCTGCCCGACGAATTGATTCTGCTCCCCATCTACCCCGCAAGGGAGGCTCCGATTGAGGGGGTATCGTCAGAGATGTTGTTGCAAAAAGTGAAGCTCAACAATAAATATCTTGTTGAAAAAGACTCTCTTATTGATTTTTTACACACACATCCCACCGATGTATTGGTCACTTTGGGTGCGGGTGATATTGATCGATGGGTACTTCAAATCAAATCTTTTTTGGAGGGAAACAGATGAAGATCATGATTCATAAGGTTTTTAAATGGGTAGCCGTTCTCTGCCTCTTCTCAACGGCCATCGCTTATTTTGCTTTTGGCAATCAACTTGTTCAGCAGCAGGAGCGTCAGGTCATTTGCAAAGAGGTCAAAATAGAGATCGCCGATAGCGCACTTACGCGTCTGGTATTGCCTGACGACTTGTTTCTCTTTTTTAATCAAAAGAATATCTTGCTCGCCGGAAACATGATGCATGAGATAGACCTCCATGATTTAGAACAATTGGTTGCCAACGAGAGTGGCATTAAGCTATGTCAAGTCTATACACGTATTAACGGCGTTGTTACATTTAGTCTTTCTCAGCGTGTTCCCCTCCTACGATTGGAGACTTCCCGTGGAGCTTTTTATTTAGACGATTCGGGCGTATTGTTCCCTGCCGTCCCCCGCCGCACTGCATACGTGCCCATCGTATCCGGAAACATTCCCCTTAACGATGAAGAATGGATGGAGAGGCTCTTTCACCTTGGAACCTACGTTCGCAACCATCGCTTTTGGAACGCCCAAATCGAACAACTTCATGTTCATCAGCCGCATAACATTGAAATCATCCAACGGGCGGGGACACAAACAACTGTGATGATGGGAGACCTCTCCCGATTTGAATATAAACTTCAAAAACTCTACACATTTTACCGCACTGTCGCAGCCACTCAAGGATGGGACAAGTACAACTATATCGATATTCGTTACGGCAACCAAATAGTGTGTCGCCAAACTTAACCCAAACCTATATGAACAATTGTAAACCCAATATGAACAGAATTGCCGCTATTGACCTCGGAACCACCAAAGTGGTGGCCATTGTCGGAGAAAAAACCCCTCACGGATGTAAAGTCATTGCTTACAGTGAGAGCCCTTCCCAAGGCGTGATGCGCGGGGAAGTGGTCAATATTCAAAACGTACTCGACTCGATGATGCCCTGTATTGAAGACATTCAGGAAAAGATCGGAGAGAAAATTTCCAGCGTCTATGTGGGCATTGCCGGACAGCACATTAGGAGCTTAGCTGAATGTAATATGGTGAATCGGGAAAACCACAATGTAGAAATTACCCGCGAGGAGATCCAACGGCTGGAACAAAACATGTATTCGTCCCTCGTGGAGCCGGGAGAGGAGATTTTGCATGTGATCCCACAATGTTACCACATTGACGACATTTTAGGTCAGCGAGATCCTGTGGGCATGATGGGCAAGCGAATTGAGGCCAATTACCGCCTCTTTATCGGCCGTACCACGTCGGCAGTGCACACAAAGCGCTGTGTGGAACGAGCTGGGTTAAAGATGGAAAAACTAATATTAGAGCCATTGGCATCGGCAAAGGCGGTGCTCAAAGAGGACGAAATGGAGCTGGGAGTGGCCATGATCGACATTGGGGGCGGAACCACCGATTTGTTGGTTTATCATGACAACGTGATTCGTCACACTGCTGTTATTCCATTTGGAGGAAATAGTATTACTGACGACATCATTCACGGGTGCGGCATATCAAAGCGCTATGCAGAGCAGATGAAGATCCAGTACGGCTCCTGCTACAGCGACTTGGCTCCTGCCAATAAAACGGTCATTGTTCCCGGCATTGGAGGACGCGAGCCGCGGGAGGTCTCTTTTAAGACGCTGTCAAACATTATTGAAGCGCGAATATCTGAGATCATGGATGCCGTACTCTACAGGATTCAGGACTCCGGCTACGCCGACAAACTACAGGCAGGCATTGTGCTCACCGGAGGAGGTGCGCTGATGTCTCATCTTGTGCAATATGTGAAATTTAAAACGGGTTATGAAGCCCGCATTGCCAAGCCATCTTCATTGGTAGATGGTTCTTGTCCGGAAGTATACCGCCCCGCATATTCCTGCGCAGTGGGTTTGTTGCTTAAAGGAATCGAATACCAGAAAGCGATAAAAGAGTCGCCGTCTGTGGAGGGAGCAAGCATACTTGATTGGCTGCATATCTTTAAACGGGAAACGGTTAAGTCGGATGCCCCGCCAAAAGTACCCAAAAAGCAGGTACCCAAAGTCAAAGCTCCTCCTGTACCCAAAGAGCCGTCCGAAACCCTGTTTGGTAGAATTGATAAATTTTTAACCAACCTTGATAATGACGTATAATGGAAGACATCATACCTATAACATGGGAAGAAAACCGTTCGATTATTAAGGTAATCGGCGTGGGCGGTGGTGGAAGCAATGCTGTGAACCACATGTTTAGGACTGAGATTAAGGATGTTTGCTTTATGGTATGCAACACCGATGCTCAGTCGCTTGCACACAGCCCGGTTTCCGAAAAGTTACAACTTGGCGAAATGCTCACCAGGGGACGTGGCGCCGGTTGCGACCCCGAATTGGCACGTAAAGCCGCCGTTGAATCGAAAGAAAAGATCGCTCAACTTTTGAGCGGTACCACAGAGATGGTCTTTATAATTGCCGGAATGGGCGGAGGCACCGGAACCGGGGCCGCGCCCGTCATTGCAGAAGTGGCCAGAAAGATGGGGATGCTCACAGTAGGCGTTGTCACCCTCCCGTTTAGAGACGAAGGGATCGACTTTTTAAAGCGCGCTATTGATGGCATCCACGAAATGCAGAAACATGCAGATTCTCTACTGATTATCGACAACGAAAAACTCTACAAAGTCTTTGGGGACCTCTCCATTTTTGACGCTTTTCCCAAGGCTGACGACGTGTTGGGCACCGCCGTAAAGGGGATTGCAGAGATCATTACCCGTCACGGTTTTATAAACGTAGACTTTGCCGATGTAAAAAAGGTAATGAAGGACAGTGGCATGGCCCTCATGGGATCGGGCAGCGCCTCCGGAGAAGGACGCGCCATTAGGGCGGTAGAGGAGGCCTTCTCATCGCCGTTGTTGAACGACGTGGACCTTGGATCTGCAAGCAGTGTACTGGTCAACATCACATCCGGAAAAGAGAAAGGGCTCTCCATGGCAGAGCTTGCCCAAATCATGGATTGCATCAAGGAGTACACAGGAGGCGTATCGAGCTTTAAACGCGGCGTTGTGTGCGATCCCGCTATGGGAGACGCCATTAGCGTGACCATTGTGGCGACCGGGCTAAATATGTCAAGTCTACCGCACATCTACACGCTTTCTAAGGAGGAGCCTATGGAGTTTGTTGAGTTGAGAGAGACGCCTTTTCCCACTTTGGATACAGATGAGACGCCGGGTTTACAAGTGTCGTCCGGACCCTTTCAGACAGGGAATGGCGACTGTCTCTTTCGTGTACAAAGCCCCGTTCAACCTTCAGTTGGCGTTTTAAAACCAATCACCGTAAAAAAGGGCAAGCCCTCGCTCATCCTGGAGCCGGGAGAGAAGATTGCTGATTTTGAAAATGTCCCTGCTTATATCCGGCAACGTATCAAAATACAAGATGATAGTGTTTCTGAGGTCAAAGTCAGTTCCATAAAGATGGAGGAGCGGGACGGGAGGCAACATTTGAGTTCGAACAACTCTTACATTCACCAAACGCAAGATTAGGAGGATTTGTGTCCTGAGGGGAAACCACACCCCCCAGGACTTCTTAACTAAAATTTTTTGCAAAGCAACAGTCACCCGTCTGTTATTCCAAAGGAAATCCATAATGTTTTTTTATAGTGCCATCACTATTATTTATAGCTATTTATATCCAGCTAATTGGCATACTTTACATGATAAAAAAAAAATCGTGCTACCTTTGCCCCAAAGATAAAAACATCATGAAAAGAGTACGCGTACGTTTTGCACCCAGTCCCACCGGCCCGCTCCACATGGGCGGCGTCCGGACTGCCCTGTATAATTATCTATTTGCCAAGCAGCATCACGGTGACTTTATCCTGAGGATTGAAGACACCGACTCACAACGCTATGTTGCAGGCGCAGAAGAGTACATCATTGAATCGCTCCGCTGGTGCGGCATTTTTCCCAATGAAGGGGTGCTTGAGAACGGAGAGATGGCTGTCGAACCCTCTCCCAACCACCCCCACGCCCCTTACCGACAGTCGCAACGCAAGTCGCTTTACCGTGCATACGCCCAACAGTTGGTTGCACAGGGAGACGCCTACTACGCCTTTGACAGCGCCGAATCGCTTGAAGCGCTCCGTCAATCTGCAGAGTCAAAAGGCGAAGCCTTCGTCTACGGTCCCACTTCTCGCGCCACTTTAGACAACTCTTTAGCCATGGAACCCCACGAGGTGGCTAAACGTCTTGAGGAGGAGCGTTGGGTCATCCGATTCAAAATCCCCCAAGACCATGAAGTCGTTTTTCAAGACCTTATCCGCGGAGAGATTAAAGTGCAAAGCAACACCTTAGACGATAAAGTTTTATGGAAATCAATAGATGGATTGCCCACCTACCACTTAGCCAATGTGGTGGACGACCACCTCATGGAGATTAGCCACGTAATCAGAGGCGAAGAGTGGCTCCCCTCTCTCCCGCTCCACATTTTGCTCTACCGCGCCTTTCAATGGCAGGACACACAACCCCTCTTTGCCCATTTGTCGCTGTTACTCAAACCCGATGGCAAAGGCAAGTTGAGCAAACGCGACGGCGATCGTTTGGGATTTCCTGTCTTTCCGTTGGAGTGGAAAAGCCCCGAAGGAGTCTCTAAAGGCTATCGGGAAGAGGGCTACTTCCCGGACGCCTTTGTCAACATGTTGGCTCTCATGGGCTGGAACCCCGGCACCGAGCAAGAGCTCATCTCTTTAGACGAACTCACCCACCTCTTCTCTTTGGAGCGGGTGGTCAAGTCCGGCGCCCGTTTTAACCTCGAAAAAGCGCACTGGTTTAACCAACAATACTTAAGGACCAAAGAGAATACCCAATTGGCGCAAGAGTTTGCACAACTCCTTACAGAAGCAGGAATCACCTTTGACCCTTCCAAGCTGCTCCCCATCGTTGAGTTGATCAAAGAGCGCGCCCTCTTTGTGAAAGATTTTATCGATCTGTCGGACTACTTTTTTACCGCGCCCACCCAATATGACGAAAAACTCCTGGCCAAACACTGGAAAGAGGATATGCCTCAAAAAATGGTGGCCGTCAAAAACTTTTTGTTCAATATTGAACCATTTACCGCTGAGATGATTGAGCATCCGTTGGCCCAGTTTATCCAAGCCAGCGAATGGGGCATGGGCGGGGTGATGAATGCCCTGCGTCTTTGCATCGTGGGCGCTGCCAAAGGGCCCGGCATGGCGGCGATTATGTCGGTGATTGGAAAAGAGGAGACGCTCCGTCGGATCGAACGGATGCTTTGAGATAAAAAATACCAAGCCATGCAGCGTTTTGAATAGTTTTTGCATCTACATTTAAGTGGACATTAATATTTAATCAATACAAACACCATGAAGACGACAATGGAAACAAAAAAACTAAGAACAACAGCCATTCTATTGATAACGACAGCATTAATTTGCTTTTGTACAACAGACGATAACTTAATTGAAACAAACGATGACCAAAATGTAACAATGCAAGGGAGGAAAAAACTAAACCCTAATGACGACCCTCTAATCGCGCTGGCTTACGATGACACATATTTCTACCCAAAGGATTTTTATGTAGACCCAAAACAGGAGGGTTCGCTTTATTATCTTAATTCATTCTACTTAAAGCCAAAAGACCCGCCTATAGAGCTGTCTACAAATAATAGGATAGAGGCTTTTGAGTGGAAAGAGCAGTTCATATTGAATATGAATAATGCAGGTATTTCTTCTCAAGTAGCTGGAGAAGAAAGAGAGACGGAAAGATATTTTGAATTTCCTCAAATATACACGACAAATCATAATATTACGTATGTCATACTTTATAGAGCTCACAAAGCAAGTTATTTTAAACCATATACATACATATATGAAATTGCACGTTCTCGAGAAAATGGCGAAGTAGCCAAAATTGGTTATTATTATGGTTCTCTTGACGAGCAAAAAGTTAAGGAATTCATTGAGTACTCATGGCTTACAAACACTGGCGTTGGAGGTTTTTTTCATAAAGTAGTTAGTGCTCAATTTAAGGATAAGGGAGATTATTTCGAAGAACACATTTATTCATTCATACTAATCGGAGGCGACTGGGGGATGACAGATATGATAATGGTGTATGATACCTATGTTCGCGTTGACAAGAGCAGCCGACTTGTTTCTTTGCAACAATCACTTCAAAGACAGATAATTTAGCCATAGCCTGAGTACGAGCCTTTGTTTTCTAAAAAATGCCGTGAGAACGGTCGAATCGAAAGTATTGTTATTTTTGTCGGTCAGTAATGTAAACAAATAAAACAATTCGAACATGAAAAGAGTACTCATTTTGTCATTAACAGTAAGTTTAATAAGTTTTGCGGGATTTTCCCAGGGCATTGACAAAGCTAAATTAGACGCTTATTTTGACGCGCTTGCGAGCAATCATAGATTTATGGGAAGTGTTGCTATTGCGCAGGGCGACAGGTTGGTTTATTCAAAATCGGTTGGATTTTCCGATGTTGAACAGGGTATGAAAGCGAGTGAAAATTCAAAGTATAGAATCGGTTCAATTACAAAAACTTTTACGGCCGTACTTACCCTCCAAGCAGTGGAAGAAGGCAAGTTAAGTTTAAGCGAAACCATTGATAAATTCTTCCCAACCATTGGAAATGCCGACAAAATTACCATCGAACATCTGCTTCGCCATCGAAGCGGACTGCACAACCATGTAGACGAGTTGGTAAATTCAAATCGGCACACACAGTCGATAACAGAAAAAGAGATGATTGAAGTAATCATAAAAGGTGGAAGTGAATTTGAACCCGATACAAAAATGGCTTACAGCAATCCGAATTTTATATTGCTTACCTACATACTCGAAAAAATTTACGAAAAACCATTTTCAAAGATACTGGAAGACAAAATCACCAATCCCCTCGGACTGAAAAATACCTACATGAATGGAAAAATAGACACCCAAAACGGCGAGTGTAATTCATACATTTTTCTCAATGATCGTTGGGTATTAGCGCCTGAATTAGATGTGTCGCAAGCCGTTGGTGCAGGCGCGATGACTTCAGATCCAACCGATTTGCTTAAATTCAGCCACGCGCTTTTTAACGGAAAACTGATTTCTGAAAACAGTTTAACGAAAATGATGACCATTAAAGACCGTTTTGGAATGGGACTGGCCCTAATACCGTTTTATGACAAAACAGGTTTTGGGCATTCAGGCGGAATAGACGGTTTTCGTTCGTTATTTGCTTATCTTCCCACAGGGGAAATTTCATTTGCCTATACCTCAAATGGAATGAACTTTAATGGAAACGACATTGCCATTGCCGTACTGAGTGCATCATACAATATGGCGTTTGAAATTCCCGAATTCCTGACATACGAACTGACTGAAGAGGATTTGGATATGTATTTGGGAGTTTATTCAAGCAAGCAAATCCCTTTGATGATAACCATAACGAAAGCCAATGGCAAATTATTTGGACAAGGGACAGGACAACCTTCTTTTCCTTTGGAAGCGACTGCAAAAGACAAATTTGAGTTTAAGCAGGCAGGGCTAATTTTGGAATTTAATCCGTCAAATAAAACAATGATATTGAAACAGGGAGGAGGAGTATTTAATTTTGAGAGAGAATGATCAAATGTTTTATGGGGTTTTTTGATTTGAAATGAAATTTAATTCAATGTAAACATGAAACAGAAGTTTTCAATAAGCAAAATCGGAAAATATTTGCGTGAAATTTCCGTAATCGTAATTGGCGTTGCAATAACGCTATCTGCAAGTTATGGGATAAGCATCCGAGGCGAAAAAAGGGATATGGCTCTCTATTTGAACGCCATTAAGTTGGAGTTAGAAGAAAATATAGAAACGATCGAACGAGCAATCGAAGACTTGAAGCCTTCGGTCAAATACTCCAACTATTTACAATCGCTTGATATAAAATCGCTCAACAATGACTCAATCAGAAGTTATGAAGATGCTTTTTTGGTTAGTATGTATTCGTTTCAAACAAATGCTTTTGAAATGTTTAAAAATTCCGGCGTCATGCGTCTTATCGACGACAAAGAGTTCTTGCAGTCGCTATGGAATATGCATGAAGGAATGATTGGTTTAAGAGCAATATCCGACTGGTATTTTCATGAAAAGTGGAGCGCTTTAAAACAGGAAATTCCGTTACTGATTGATGGACAGAAATTAAAAACACCACCCATGTATTACTTCCACCTTTCTATGCCCAACCTTATGTTGAGACATTATCAAAAAGCTTTACGGGACTCAAAAGAAATGGTTTTGAAGTTGGAAAAATAAAAAAGTAATAGGGTTTTTTGTTTCTGAACGGTCATAGTATAGAAGCAAAAAATATTCACAAATGAAAAAAGTAAAATTTATATTTACCGGCATTTTTCTGATTGCAGTCTTGACCGTTGCATCGGCCCAGGTACATTTGTCGTTCAACCTCGAAAAGGGAGAAAAGTATGAGTATCTAATGGATATCAAAACGACCTCACAGCAAAGCTTTGGGGATCAGACAAGCATCGGGGAGATGGAAATTGTTTTCAAATACCTGATAGAGGTCACAGAAAAAACGCCCCAGGAAATCACGGCGCAGTTTACTTTCACACAAATCATCTACGTCGTATCAAATCCCAGGATGAAAATGGGGTATCATTCAAAAAATCAGGTCGAGAATCCAACGGATATTGATAAAATGCTCGGCAATATGATAGACAAAGTGATTGGTCAATCGTTTGTGGCGGTCATTGCTCCCGACGGTTCGATCAAATCGGTTACGGGAATGGATGCCGTTTACGAAAACATGGTCAGTGAAATAGAAGGTGACGAGCAGATGGCGGCACAGTTGAGCGCACAGATGAGGTCAATGTTCACAGACAGATCCAGGAAAAATTCGCTCGATATGTTGTTGACCATATACCCTGCAAAGGAGGTAGTGGTGGGAGACAGCTGGAATTTTGAAATAGAGATACCTACAAACAATGGGAGCTTTGCCTACAATCCAAAATTCACCTTAAAGGAGATCAGTAACGACGTGGCCATTGTTGACGTTATAGTTGTTATAGAGGCAAATCCGGACGCCGAAAGCATTTTTTCCGCAATACAAACCGGAACGATACTCATCGACGTCAAAACCGGATTACCTATTTCGGGCGATATCACGTTTGACTCAAAAAGCTCTTTTAAGAACCAGGGAATGGATGTGCAAATCGACTCTTCAGAAAAATGGAAAACAACAGGATCTACCCTATCAGCAAACCACATTCACAATTTTACCGGGCACAACGATCACTTTTTTGACCAAAGCGCCACCCAAGAACTTCTCTAATTGCGGATCGGCCAAGATGGCTTGTTGCACCTGCTCTTGAGACATTTCTAACGGAAGCTCCTTTTTAAAGCGCAATTTACCGTTCACCGACACAGGATACTCAAAAGTATGCTCCAGGGTGAAGGATCCATTATACTGTGGATATTGTGCCTGTGAAATGGTTTGGGAATAACCCAATTGTTTCCACAACTCCTCTGTAATGTGGGGCGCAAAGGGAGAGAGCACAATCAGAAATGGCTCCAAAATGGCCTGTTTGCGGCAC
This sequence comes from Bacteroidales bacterium, assembly GCA_009781275.1. GTDB lineage: Bacteria > Bacteroidota > Bacteroidia > Bacteroidales > UBA932 > WRBG01. The sequence goes on from WQYK01000001.1 coordinate 31,238, forward strand.
TTGAGCTCCATCAGCTCATTTACAAAGATCATAAAGGCGCTGACCGAAGTGTTGAAAGAGAACTGCTCAATGTCGCTCTCCACCTTACCGATCAGTTTATGCAACGCCTTTAACTCCCGGGCAGAGGGAGCCTCCTGTGTAACAGCGTACTGTTCTTTATCATAGAAGAGACGCCACACCTTTTTGAGAAAACGGTGAACACCGTCAATCCCGTTGGTGTCCCACGGCTTGGCCTGCTCCAGAGGGCCTAAAAACATCTCGTACATCCGCAACGTATCGGCGCCATAGTCGGCGCAAATCCGGTCTGGGTTAACCACGTTGTGCATCGATTTGCTCATCTTCTCCACGGCCCAGCCGCAAATGTACACCCCCTCTTCAAAAATAAATTGGGCGGCAGCAAATTCGGGACGCCACGCTTTGAACGCCTCAACGTCCAACCTGTCGTTTTGTACCAAACTGACGTCTACGTGCAACTCTGTGGTGTCGTACTGCTCTTTTAGCCCAAGGGAGACAAAGGTGTTGGTGTTGACAACACGATAGACAAAGTTGGAGCGTCCCTGAATCATACCCTGATTCACAAGTTTTTTAAAAGGCTCATCTTGACAAATATATCCCCTGTCATACAAAAATTTGTTCCAGAATCGGGAGTAGATCAGGTGTCCGGTGGCGTGTTCGGTACCGCCAATATAGAGGTCTACGTCTCGCCAGTAGTCGTTGGCCTCACGGCTCACTAAGGCGTCGTGGTTACGGGGATCCATGTAGCGCAGGTAGTAGGCGCTGCTGCCGGCAAATCCGGGCATGGTGCTCTTTTCTATGGGGCATCCCTGATAGTTCCAATCTTTGGCGCGCCCCAGCGGCGGCTCGCCTGTCTCTGTGGGCAAAAAGGCGTCCACATCGGGCAGCTCCAAAGGCAACGCCTCAATGGGCATGGGCATAGCTACGCCGTCTTTATTGTAGATGGGAAACGGCTCTCCCCAGTAGCGTTGACGGCTAAAGATGGCGTCACGCAGACGGTAATTCACCTGACGTTTGCCTATTCCCAGACGCTCCACCTCGTGGATGGCAGCTGGAATCGCCTCCTTTACACTCATTCCGTTTAAGAAACCCGAATTACACATGACTCCCTCTTTGGCGTCAAAGCTTTCCAGGCTAACGTCGCACCCTTGGATCAGGGGAACAATGGGCAGGTCAAACTGTTTGGCAAATACATAGTCCCGGCTGTCGTGCGCAGGAACCGCCATAATGGCGCCGGTGCCGTAACCCGCCAACACATATTCGCTGATCCAAACAGGCAATTTCTCTCCGGTAAAGGGATTTACGGCATAACTCCCGCTAAACACCCCCGACACTTTGTGGGTCTCGGTCATGCGCTCCCGTTCGGTCTTCTTTTTGGCTTCCAACAGGTAAGCCGCTACCGCCTCCTTTTGTCCAGGCGTGGTTAGCTTCTCTACCCAATCGCTCTCGGGCGCCAACACCATAAAGGTGACGCCAAACACCGTGTCTGCACGGGTGGTAAAGACACACATGTCGTACTCTTCACTGTCATTGCCCACTTTAAACACCATCTCGGCCCCCTCCGACTTTCCGATCCAGTTGCGTTGCATCTCTTTGAGCGAATCGCTCCATGCCAAAGTCTCCAAACTGTTTAACAGCCGCTCTGCATACGCCGACACCCTCAGTTGCCACTGTTTCATCTTTTTTTGTTCTACGGGATGGCCGCCCCTTACCGAAAAACCATCTTTTACCTCATCATTCGCCAACACCGTTCCCAATGCGGAGCACCAATTGACAGCCGTCTCCCCAATGTAGGCGATCCGGTAGTTCATCAATACATCCTGTTTCTCCTGTTCCGACATGGCGTTCCATTGGGCGGCGCTAAAATCGAGCTTTTCTGTACACGCTGCATTCAGCCCCCCTACTCCCTGCAAGGCAAACGCCTCCTCCAGCTCGGAGATGGGCCGCGCCTGCTGCTCGTCGCAGCAATAGTAACTGTGAAACATCTCGATAAATGCCCACTGCGTCCACTTATAGTAGTCCGGATCACACGTCTGCACCTCACGGTCCCAATCGTAAGAAAAACCGATCTTATCCATCTGCTCGCGGTAGCGGGCAATGTTCTTTTGAGTCGTGACGGCAGGGTGCTGTCCCGTTTGAATGGCGTACTGTTCCGCAGGCAGGCCAAAGGCGTCGTAGCCCATGGGATGCAACACGTTATACCCTTTTAGCCTTTTGTACCGGCTATAAATATCGCTGGCAATATATCCAAGTGGATGACCCACGTGCAACCCGGCCCCGGATGGGTAGGGAAACATGTCTAAGACGTAAAACTTGGGGCGCAGCGGGTCAATCTCTACTTTAAAAGTTTTATTTTTAGCCCAATACTGCTGCCAACATTGTTCGATTTCTGTAAAATTGTATTCCATGACGGCGACTTTTGAGGGGGCAAAGGTATGCAATTTTACCGCCTCTTCAACACAAAATAGACCGGTACTACGCATTGTGCACGTACCGCTTTTCCTTTTTTTCGTCCGGGTGTCCATTTGGGGGAAGCGGATACCACCCTGATCGCTTCGTCATCCAGCAATGGGTCAATCGATTCAACAACCTCTACATGGGTAATCGATCCGTCTGCTTCTATGACAAAACGAACCAAAACACGTCCCTGTATGCCTTGGGCGATGGCGTTGTTTGGATACTTGAGGTATTTGTTGACCCACTGCCTCACAAATTGCGCCTCATCCCCTTTTTGAAACCTGGGAAGCCTGTCCAACTCGCCAAAGCTATAAATCCGCATATTGTCATCAGGCCGACCAGATGAAGAGGGAAGCTCGTCTGAGTTTGCAATTTGAATCAGCAACGCTTTTATGTAGGCCATTCGTTGCTCCGCCTGACCATAATCCAATAGATTGGGATTATCTCCGGGCCTGTGGTAATCGGTGTGGAGTCCGCTTGTGAGGAGTACCACAGGGATGTTGTTAGCGAAAAAAATTTGATGATCCGACGGAAAGTATTCTGTTTCGATCACCCTGGGTGCCATATAGGGGGGTACATCCACTTCTTGCAACAAATCGGCCAACTCTTTATTGGGCGCCACTGTATAGGCACTAAAGGGATTCCTTGCCCCGCTACGTCCGATCATATCTATATTGATCATAAAAACGGTCTGATCAATGGGCGAAAAGGCGCGGTGAACAAAATACCACGATCCGATCATTCCCATCTCCTCCGCTCCAAAGGCGACAAAAACCAAGGAACGCTTGTAAAGGTAGGGCTGTTGCGCGGCCACTTTGGCCAACTCCAAAAGCAGCGCCACGCCCAAAGCGTTGTCGTCTGCGCCCGGGTAGATGATCAACGAATCTCTGCCGTCAATTGTAATAATTTGACTTCCGAGATGGTCATAGTGTGCTCCAATCACAATGTACTCCTCCCTGAGTTTGGGGTCGTTCCCCACCACAATACCCACAATGTTTTGAGAATGGAGGGTGTCGCCATGTTGATTGATCACAGAGAAGTCTTGAATTCCGTTTGGGTAGATAAATTCTAAGCTACAGGATTCAAAATGGCGGCTTATGTAGGCGGCAGCGGCTTTTTCCCCTTCTGTTCCCACGGCCCGGCCCGCCAGAGAGTCGGAGGCAAGTATATGGACGTGCTCTTTAAGGGAGGCTTCTAAAGAGCGCTGAGCCCACGTCGTCTGGGTAATAAAGAGCGACGTAACCAAAAAAAGGATGCGTAAAATGGTGGGTCTATTCATCCCGGAAATGTGTATCAAAAAACGTGCCGCGGGTTATGCGCCCTTGTAAAAGGGAGTCTTTACCACTTTGGCTTTTAAAAGTTTCCCGCGGATGTTCAAAAATAGTTCGGTATCGATTTTACTGAGCGCTGTTTGTACGTAACCCAACCCTACACCCACTTTAAGGCAGGGGCTCATGGTGCCGGAGGTGATCGTGCCAATAACGCTTCCGTCGGCATTACAAATATCGTATCCGTGGCGGGGAATGCCGCGGTCTATCATTTCAAAGCCAACGAGTTTACGTTTAATTCCCTCGGCCTTTTGGGCGGTCAAAAATCCTTTGTCGACAAAGTCGCCTTTGGCTTCGGAAAATTTGGTGATCCAGCCTAAGCCTGCCTCTAACGGGGAGGTGGCGTCGTCAATATCGTTTCCGTAGAGGCAAAAACCCATCTCCAACCTAAGGGTATCGCGGGCGCCCAAGCCAACGGGGCAAATTCCAAACCCGGCTCCGGCTTCAAAAACGGCTTGCCACAGTTTGGCGCCGTCCTGATTGGCCACATAGACTTCGCATCCTCCCGAACCGGTATAACCAGTGGTAGAGAAGATGGCATTGGGAATACCGGCTACCGTAAGTTTTTTAAAAGTGTAGTACTCCATATCCTCTATGGACTGATCACAAATCTTTTGCATCACTTTGAGCGCCAGAGGCCCCTGAATGGCCAGCTGGCAGATCTCGTCGGAGGCATTGTAGAGCTCTTTCCCGGGGGTGATCTGAAACTGAGGGGCGATGGCAGCAAGGTGGTCCCAATCTTTTTGAATATTGGCGGCGTTCACCACCAAAAGATAGGTTTGTTTGTCTATACAGTAGACAAGCAAATCGTCTACAATCCCCCCCTTTCCGTTGGGAAAACAGGAGTATTGCACCTTACCGGGCGCCAACAGAGATGCATCGTTGGAGGTGGTATATTGGATAAACGCCAAAGCATTAGGCCCCTTTACCCAAAATTCGCCCATGTGGCTGACGTCAAAAACGCCTGCTTTTTGGCGCACACAAAGGTGCTCGTCATTGATACCCGAAAATTCCACCGGCATGTTGTATCCGGCAAAAGGGACCATTTTGGCCCCCAAATCAATATGAAATTGAGTAAATGGAGTGTTCTTCATAAATATCATCATTTTTTTAATTCGAACACGTATGGATCCGGCGGACACAAAGATGGGTCGGTGGACTGCATACGTTGCATGGCTGTCCTGGCTTCGGGGTAAGATGCGTAGGAACCGGCAGAAACAACCACGTAACCATCCAAACGCAACTCTACAGGCTGATATCCCCGATCAGAGAGCCTCCTGATCATTCTGGCGGCATTCTCGGGCACACGAAAACTTCCTACCACAACGTGAAAACGATCACCCGTATTTGTGGATACACTTGTAGTTGTGCTGAGCCAATTTTGAGTGGTAGAGAGAGAGGGCTCATCCTGGCCCATGACGTCAAAACCTTCGGACTCTTCTATTAGCTTGGCGAACGCTTCCTCTTCGAAATATTTGTTAATCGCCTCTATGCTGTCTCTTTGAGCTTTTGCCTTCCGCTCTGCTACTTCGTAATCAGTTGGCAAATTTAAAATCCGTTTGATCTGATCGCATGAACTAAGGCTTAATACCATAAAGAACAAAAATATAAAAAAGACTTTTTGATGCATGGAGTATCGCTTTTTTGATTTAAATAATGGTGCAAATATACAAATATCCTCATAATTATTGTATCTTCGTCAAAACTTTTAGTTTCAAAACACTCTTTTCTCATGAAAAAAAGCCATTGCTTGTTCCTGATACCCACTATTATTCTGCTGCTTTTTTCCCATTCTGCCCCTTTGCATGCCCAGGATGCGGCGTCATGGATACGCAAGCTGTATGCACCTAAAACAGATACCATATCCCTTATCTTTCTGGGAGACATTATGATGCATGGATCCCAGCTCATCTCTGCCAAAACAGAAAACGGATACAACTACCTTCACTGCTTTGAACCCATAGCCCCCCGCCTCAAAGGAGCCAGCCTAAGTATGGCCAACATTGAGACCACCTTTGCCGGCCCGCCCTACACCGGTTATCCCATCTTCTCTTCGCCTGACATACTTGTGGATCATCTTAAAGAATCAGGCTTTGGACTGCTCTTTACGGCAAACAACCATATATGCGACCTGGGTAAAAAGGGATTGGAGAGAAGTTTGAACCTGTTTGACTCAATTGGTGTGCTGCACACGGGAACGTTTAGATCTCTTGAAGAGCGCAACCAACGATACCCCCTGCTTGTCAACTTAAACGGCATTCGAATCGCCATCCTTAATTACAGTTATGGCACTAACGGATTTACCGTTCCAAGCCCTTTTATCGTCAATCTTATAGACACCACCCTTATAGCAGCTGACATACTTAGGGCCCAAAGGAGGGTGCCCGATTTTATTATTGCCTATATGCACTGGGGCCAAGAGTACCAACTACGTCCAAACGCCCGTCAAGAAATATTGACTAATTTTATGATTGACAAAGGAGTTGACATCGTAATCGGAGCACATCCACATGTGCCCCAAGGGATGGAGGTGAGGCACCATGCACACGGCGAGATCAAAAACGTCATCGTCTACTCTTTGGGTAACGTGATCTCCAACCAGCCCTTTCCCCATACCCAGATCGGTCTGCTCGCAGAGATCAAATTGATCAAGAACGGACTTTATAAAGCGATCACCTCTTTTGACTGGGAGTGGATTGTCACCGAACCCAGACGCGAACCGGGAGGACGAAAATTTTATGTTCTTCCCCTTGACCAAAGCACCCAATCGTCTGCATCTATTACCATTCAACCGGACGGGACACCACTTCCCAGCGTTCGGGTCCGTACCGACACCCTCTCCGGTAAAACCATCCGGTATACACTCTACTAACCACCCAATCCATACACATACATGGAGAGAACCATTTATATCGAACATATTGACCCAAGAGCTCTTTTTGGAACCGGAAACAATCTTTTTCAACGATTCTGCCACCATTTTCCAAAATTAAAGGTCGTTGCAAGGGGCGAAGAGATCAAGATTCAGGGGCCGGAAGACGAAATCGCCATCTTTGAAGAGCGCTTTACACTTCTGATGGCCTTAGCCCAAAGAAAAAACACACTGGCAGAGGCCGACATCACCACGTTGCTTCAGGGCGAATGTGCGGGTGACGACCCTCAAGCCCTGGTCTACGGAAACGACGGCAAAACAATTCGTGCCCGTACCCCCAACCAACAAGCGCTTGCCGCTGCTTACACCCACAACGATCTGATCTTTGCCCTGGGCCCTGCCGGTACCGGCAAAACCTATACCGCCATTGCGTTAGCTGTTCGTGCGCTTAAAAATAAGGAGGTTAAGCGCATCATCCTTACCCGTCCCGCTGTAGAAGCGGGAGAGCGCCTCGGCTTTTTACCCGGCGACATGAAGGAAAAATTAGACCCCTACCTCCAACCGCTCTACGACGCCCTCCACGACATGATTCCCGGGAAAAAATTGCAACAGTACATGGAAGAGGGGACGATTCAGATCGCCCCCTTAGCCTATATGCGCGGACGCACCTTAGACAATGCATGCGTGATTTTAGACGAAGCGCAAAACACCAACATGGGCCAACTCAAGATGTTTTTGACCCGAATGGGTTGCAATGCAAAATTTATCGTCACCGGCGACGCCACACAAATCGACCTGCCCAAAAAGTCGGATTCAGGGCTGCTCAAAGCAGCCAAACTGCTCAAACAGACCACGGGAATCGCCTTTATCCATTTTGACGAGCGCGACATGGTGCGCCACCCCTTGGTAAAGACGATTGTAAAAGCATTTGAACGTGGGACTGAGGGCGATTAACCGGAATCCTCGTTTATGATTTTGATGGCCATCTCCAGCAACTCATCACGCCCCTCCCTGATCCCCTCTATGGTTGGCTCAATCCAGATATCAGGGACAATACCGATGCGTTGTGTTTGCCTTCCATCCGGATAATAGACGCCAATGCCGGAAATTACTGTTCGTAATCCTCCGGGAAGCCATATTTCCGACACATTTCCATCTGCACCTGCGGTAGTGCTTCCAATCACGATGGTGTTCATCCCCGCCCTAAAAGCCATAGCTTGAAACTCGGCATTACTTTGGGAAACTTCATTAACAATCACAATCAATTTACCATGAAAAGTATTTCCTGTCCCCGGAATTGTATAGGGAGTAGAAAATGAAAACTCTCCCGGATGATGGGCATTACCAACGGTAAATTTTACAAACGGGACAACATTTGAAACAAAAAAAGAACCTAACGTGTAAGGAACATGTGCTGACGGGTAGTTTCGAATATCGATAATGATTCCCTTTGTTTGTTCAAATAGTTCCCTGATTACAGGGACATCTCCATCTTGAATGGTCGCCATTGTGATATAACCGATACCCCATTCTAAAAATTTATAACACTTCTCGTTAGGATTCACTTTGTATGTTCCATACCAGTCATTTAGCTGATATCTTGTGTACATCTGGATATCTCTTCGTCCCGACGAACCTGACGAATAGTAGTCAACGCTTATGGTACTGTTGTTGGAGCGCAGCAAGTCAAAAGAGATGTTCCGTAACCTGGAGGCCTCATTGGACGCAGGATAATACTTTCTAAGGCTGTCAACAATAAAGTCAACTGACTCCCCGTTAATATGTGTGATGACATCGCCGATCTCAATTCCCACAGCCTCTTTTAACCTCCAATCATAATAATCGGTTACGACTAACTTCCCCTCAATAAACCAGACCCTTATTGGCGCATATCGGCTTCCTTTTAATTCTGCGATGGCAGTACCTCCTCCCAAACCGGAGGCATGGGTATCGTTTATTTCACCAATCACCTGTATAGTAGCTAATTCATACTCAAGTTTATTTGTTGCCGAAAGAAATATGGGAATATACTCTTCGAGAACATCCTCCCAATTTTTATCGGTGAGGTATGTACTCGGGAAAAAATAGTGAACCATGTTCCAATACCGGAAAAGCGCCAACAGGCGAAAACCGGCATCGGGATAGGGCATATTTGAGTACGGGTTTTCTCTTATAAATTGAGGGTTCCCTACAGACGGATTTATTCGGATATAGTAATGATTCACTTGATACCTGTTATTGTAGACCTCCTTGATTTTCTCTATCAAAGCGTCACTCATATCACTCTCTTCCGCCCATAATAAATTGGGTTTGATATAAGCGTCAAAAGGTGATTCTCTACATGTTGTACAGATGGTGATTCCACCGTACTTATTGATCCAGTTAAGGAGCGTTTGGTCTCTTTCCTGATTATTCTCTACCGTTAAATATTGAGGTAATATGCGAAAAAGTTCATAATCCCAATTACGAAGTCCGTGCTGAACGTATGGGTGATGATACTTTAGAAGGCCCCATACTTTGCCCAACAGGTCCAAATTGGCGACAAGCTGTTGGGTAAGTTCCGGGAATACGATCCGGGAGCCATAGTCAAATTCCGTATCGCTGTCAGCAGATAACGTTACACCACCATTGCCACCGCCTTTGTCAATAATAACATCTCCCTTGCAACTTGAAAATAGTGCTAAAATGAAGATGAAGAGTACAAAAGAAACCTTCTTCATAGTAGTGCCTATCCCAACCGCACCACCGAGCCGGCCAACGCACCCGTGTGCAATTCATTCTTTACCGTCCACACGCCGTTTACAAAGACATGTTCAATCCCTTTGTTAAACTGATGTGGTTGGGCGTAGGTGGATAGTTCGCAAACGGTTTGAGGATCAAAGACCACCACGTCGGCACGGTAGCCCGGAATCAGCAGGCCCCTGTCTTTAATACCTAAGCGTGAAGCGGGTAGTGCCGTTATTTTAGACACGGCTGTTTGCAGGTCTACCACCTTTTGCTCCCTTACGTAGGTGCCCAAGAAACGGGGAAAAGAGCCGTAGGAACGGGGATGGGGCATGCTGTTAGAGAGCGGACCTTGCGGGGAGTAGACGCTACCATCGGAGGCGGGCATGCCCAGACGGTGGGCAAAGAGCAGCCGGAGGTTCTCTTCTGCCATGGCAAATCCGATGATGCTCACCCCCATGTTTTCGGAGATTAACAAATAGTGTACAAACTCCTGTACCTCCATTCCCGCTATTTGGGCACACTCCTTAAGGTTCTTGCCTATATATTTCAAGTTTTCGGGCTGACGACTCGAAGCAATAAGTACGTTTTGAGGGCCACCCAATCTTTCGATCCTGGAAGCGCCGTAAATGGCGATCTGTTTTCCCTTTTGGGGGTCCCGGAGCCGGTCGATCACCTCCGCCCTACTGCCCTGACGATCTGCCAACGGAATAAAACTTGTGAGGCCGGTGGAGAAAGCGGTGTAAGGATAACGGTCAAAGGCTACGTCAATCCCGGAGGCAACAGCGTCGTCTATCATTTTGAGCAAGATCGGCGCCTTGTGCCAGTTTGCGGCATTTTGCGCTTTCAGGTGGGAAATCTGAAGACGAACGCCTGAGCGGCGGGCAATCTCAATAGACTCCCCTACCGACTCCTCCACAAAGTCGTCCTCATTACGCATGTGTATGCAAAATAGACCATTATATTCGGCAACCACCTTGCAAAGCTCCACCAGTTCTTCGTTAGAGGCATACGATCCCGGCGTATACTCCAAACCGCACGACAATCCTATACTGCCCAACTCCAACTGCTTGGCCAAAATATCTTTCATCTGCCTGATTTGGGCGGGAGTCGCCTCTACAGCGTTCTCTCCCACCACAATAGAGCGCAACTGTCCCTGTCCTGTAAAAGAGGCATAATTGATTCCGATTTTATTCTTTTCTAAGGCCTCATAAAATCCGTCTACATGCTGCCAATAGGAATGGCCAAAGCGTAGCTGATCTCTGTTTTTTTCAAAATCTGCATCTGAATAGGGGAAAGGAGATCCTCCGCAAGTTCCTCCCACGTCGGTAGTTACACCCTGATAGAGCTTGCTGTCGCCTGCGGGACATTGAAAAAGATTGGTGTCTGTATGGGAGTGAATGTCAATAAATCCCGGAGAAACAGCACGTCCGGTTGCGTCTAACACCTGATCCGCCGTATCGCCCAAGTTTCCAACGGCTGCGATCTTTCCCTCTTTGATTCCCAAGTCACCCGGAATAGGGGTACGTCCGTCTCCCGTATAGATCAATCCGTTCTTAATGATCACATCAAAGGATGAAGCGCCTTTAGCCCTTGCCTGTACCCGCAAGGGATTTGTAATGCCAAGTCCCAGAGCAGCTCCGGCTATGGCAGAAGTTTGGAGAAATTTACGTCTTGATAACATAGTCAACGATTTTTATAAAATTTAACATTTTGTGTTGCAAAAGATTGATAGGCGCCCGTGACATCGGTGTAGATGAGGTAGGCATCAAACTGAGGATGCGTTTCCAGAAAGATTTTGGTTTTTTCTAACCCCATCACCATAAAGGCGGTAGCCATGGCGTCTGCGGTCATGCAGTCATGAGTAATCACAGTGGCGCTTAACAGGCTGTGTTGCACAGGCGAGCCGGTGGCGGGGTCAATGGTGTGTCCAAATTTTTGTCCGTTTGATTCGTAGTAGTTGCGGTAGTTCCCCGACGTGGCAAGACCTCGTCCGCTGATCTTAAGGATCGCCTGCATGCTCATACCGGGGATCAGGTTCCCGTACTCCGGCCTGTCGACGCCAATGCTCCACGGTTTTCGTTGTGCGTTCACCCCTTCGCAATAGATCTCCCCCCCCACTTCAATCAAAAAATTTTTTACTCCCACAGCGCGCAGTCGAGAGGCAATCACATCGGGACAATACCCTTTGGCAATGGCGTTGGCGTTTAAGGATACTCTGGGGTCGGCCTTCTCAATTTTCCCATCCGACAACCAGATTTTGTCCATGCCCGCAAAGATCGAAATGGAGTCAAGCTTCTCTCGGGAGACCAACTCGCGGTGCTTAAATCCAAAGCCCCAGAGGTCAAAATAGGGGGCGGCAGCCATGTCAAACGCGCCATTGGTCAATGTGTAGATCTCCTTGCCCCGCTTAAAAACATTCACAAAAAGGGTATCCAGTTCAACCGGTTCGTTTCTGTTAACCTTGGAGATAATCGACTCTTTGTTGTATACCGATAACGATGCGTCCACATCCCTAAAGGCTTGTGTCACTATATGAGAAATGTCAGAATTCGATTGTTGGTACACAATGTGGTAGGTTGTTCCCAGCGCAAATCCGTCCAATGTTTTATAATCGGCACGATAATTGCAGGAGAAGAGAGGCATAATAAAGAGAATGATAAAGATAACGCGTTGCATCGATTTTTCAAAAACATCCAAATATACGATTTTATTCTTCAATGTTGTCTGTACATAGAAATATTTGCATCTTTGCACGTCATTAAATACCGCTAGCCAATGAGTATCTGTTACCGTAAAATCATCATGTTCTGTTTGTGTGTGAGCATATTGCTCTTTAGCGCATGCAAAGAGAAAGATCCCGAGCCGGAGGGAAAAAATTATATGTCAGGAACTCTTGTTCACAATGTTCCGCAATATGTGTATAGACTAACAACATACACCTTTAACGCCTCCGGCATTACCACGCCGGAAGATGGGCTTTCCTATCACTGGGTCGGCCCCGGATTCGAACCTGACTCCTGTTTTACACAGACATATACGTGTATGTCTCCGGAGAAAATGGGATCCTATACCATCTCAATTGCCGTTTCCCACGAAGGTTACTACGACGCAGGTATGCCTCAATATATTACCGTCATCGACAGCCTATTCTTTGTCTCTGTTACCGGCATCATACCGGGCACCGATTCAATTGTAGATCCACGAGACGGAACCAAGTACCACACTCGCATATTTGGCGCCTTAGAGTGGTTTGTACAAAACCTCAATTGGGCAGGAGCAGGAAATCCCTACGCAAAGGTAGAAGCGCTAAGCACGCCATATGGCAGGCTCTATTCGTGGAACGAAGCTACTTCCGGTGTAGCGGCTCCCAGCCAAGAGGCTTCCAGCTTAGGATTAGGCCCTCAAGGAGCATGTCCCCCCGGGTGGAGCGTTCCCACAAATGACGACTGGGCACACCTCGCCTCTGTCGTAAACGGAGGTACCCCCATCTCCTTTTTTGATGACTGGGATGGTGTAGCCAGCCCGCTTTGTGCCTACGCCAAATTGGTTGATGTTCTCGTATGGCCGTACAGTCCACGCAACACCAAAAGCAACCTTGCTGCATGGAACGGACTACCCGGAGGAAACAGCACCAACAACGGCAACAACTACGGCAATATAGGCAACTACGGCTTCTGGCTAAGCTCCTCAGAAGCAGATGCCCATAACGGCTACTACCGTTACATCCATTACGACCTCAATCAATTCCCATACCACGCAACAGACAAGAATTCATTTGGCGCTTCTGTCCGTTGTGTACGCCTCATTGCCACCGAACCGGAACTACCTGAGGAGTAGTCTACAGTACCTTCACCCTCTGCTTATACTCAGCAAGCGCAGCATCCAAACGCTCACGGGCGGTAGTGTCGCCGGGAACGTTGTGCGATGGGTGGATGTAGAGGTGTACGCCGCGGTCGGCAAGGATTTCGGCTACGGTGGTGACGGTCATCCAAACTAAGGTGACAAAACCTAAAGTCGAAACGGGGCCAACTTTGTCAAAGTGGTTTTTTAGGGGCACAGAGGCGTCGACCAGCGGAACGCAGGAGTCGACCACCACGTCGCCCAACTGAAAGAGCGTTTTGCCGCAGGAGTGGCGGGTTTGCTTGTCGGCCGATTCGGCGGCAGAGCCGTACACGATGACTTTCATCCCTTTCTTCTTGGCTTCGAGCGCTACGTCAATGTTGACGTTGTTGATGCCGGTGTGGGAGAAGAGCCATACGGTGTCGCGGGTATCAAAGTCGTACCCTTTCATAATCTCTACGCCGTAACCTTCTGCACGCTCCAAAAAGAGAAACTGGTGCACCCCCATCTCTCCGGTAATACGGGTAAAGAAGGTGAGGGGCAACTCGACCATGGGGTGAAAACCCACAAAGCCTCCGATTCTGGGATACATCTCTTCTACAGGTATGGTGGCGTGGCCGCAACCAAAGGTGTGTACCCAGCGACCTGCTTCAATCGAGTCGGCCATAAGGGTGGCGGCTTTTTTAATGTTGTCCAATTGGGTGGCCTCAATCTTGTCCATGACGCCTCTGGCGTTCATCATCCATTCTAATGCTAACATGTTCTTAATATTTAGTTATTTATAAAAGTTTTATCTATTCTTTTTTCCGGCGCGCAAAGATAGTGTAAAAAGGAGTATCATGGCGCATAAAGATATCATCATAAGCACTGGATAGAGTCCAATTCCCCATTGCTCAGCCACTATGCCCATCAGGTAGTTGACGGAGGTATTTCCCAAAAGGGCAATTACCAATGCAATGCTGAATACTGTGCCGGAGAGAGAGGCGTACGCACTCCCCAGCATGCCAAAAACAACAGGGAAAGTGGCTGCCAAGCCAAATCCGATTAGGGTCATGGCTATTGAAGCTCCTAAATAGGTGGGTACAAACATCAGAACGGCGCATCCGGTCAAGGCAATGAGGATACTGCCAAAGAGGAGGCGACGCTCCCCGATTTTGCGAAAGAGCACCGACAGTAGAAGTCGGGCCGCCGTGAGTCCAATCATCAAGAAGGTAAAAGCAAAGAGCGCCTGCTCGCCACTTAAATTGCCCACACGGCCCAAATAGGTGGTAGTCCAATTATTACCCAATCCCTCTACCGCAGCCTGAAAAAAGAGGACAAAACTCAAAATCAACAATAACGGTTGTTTAAGCAACTTTGCACCGGCAATCAACGGAAAACCTTGAGATTGCTTGGCCTTGGGAAAACCAATCACAAAGAAATAGACCACGCACAACAAAATAAAGAAACCAATATATTGCATCACCGTTTGGTAGGGATAGTGCTTGGATAAAAACGCCAGCAATACCGGAATCCCCAAAGCCCCCAATCCATAGAAAGCGCCCAAAAGACTGAGCTTAGCTCCCCTGTCTTTATCATCAGTGATATCGGAGACCAAAGCGTTGGTCAATCCGTTGAGAATCCCCCCGCCAAAGCCAATGGAGAGAATGGCAATACGCATCCATGCCAGATTTTGCAGCATGGCCATGCCTTCCAACCCCAGCACCACAAACAAAGAGCTAATAATCAGCAAATATTTGTACCCCCACCTATCCACGATGGGACCAAAAAAGAGCGACCCAAACAAGATTCCAATGGGCAAAAACACAATCAGTTCAGACATTTCTATCTGATTTAATCCAAAAGTTTGGGAAATTTGGGGCATCACAGAGCCTAACGAGGTCATGGTAATGCCAAAAAACGCCATACCCATGCAGGCAGCGATAAAGACGGAAAGTTTTTTATACATGTTGTTTTACGTTTATGTAGGGGCGGGCTTCACGCCCGCCCACATTGTTACAAATTGTTACGAATTATTTCGAACCACAAGATAAGCCGCCCCCAGCAACCCCGCCCCCTCCACCTCAGAAGCCACAAATTGAGCCTGGCGAATGCTGATAGGCTGCGCCCAACGGAGCGCCTCACGATAAATATCATCGATAAACGGCACAGCCGGCCCAAAAATGCCCCCTCCCCAAATCACTTTTTGAGGATTCAACAAACTGACAAGATTGGCCGACGCCATGCCCCAAAACTCAACAGCTTTGTGCAGTACCGCCACCGCAATGGGGTCGCCCGCCGCATAGTGGGCAAATACATCGTAGGCCGTTACCTCCTCTATCTTTTTGTGCCGCATCGGTCCATTGTATGCGGCATCTTTCTGCAATAATTTGCGCGCCTGCACCCCGATTCCGCTCCCCGACGCATACAATTCAAAGCATCCGCATGCATCGTATTCCGCCAGATAGGGCGGTTGAAGCGCCATCCACCCAGCAGCGCCAATAATATCACTCTGACCGTGTAGCAGTTTTCCGTCTATCAAAATACCCACGCCAATCCCCGTACCAACAGCAATAAAAACAGCATTATCGCACCCTTGTGCAGCTCCTTTCCACACCTCTCCCAAAATGTGACAACTGCGGTCGCTCTCTATGAAAACGGGTGCAGAAAGCTCCGGTAGCCCCTTGCGAATATGGTTGGCAAGAGGAAAGTTGTCCCATCCGGGAATATTGGGCGCCCATACCGTTTCTGTTTTGGAATAGACAATGCCAGGAATACAGATACCGATTCCGTCAATCTTTGTTTTTGCCCCACAGGCCGATACCACTTCAAGAATCACCTCAACGGCCAAATCTCCTACTTCATTTGCAGAACGATGCTCCAAAAGGCGTTTGTGGGGGTGCAACATAGCGCCGGCAGGCTCAAAAAGAGCGCCGGCAATCTTGGTTCCTCCAATGTCAAGGGCTATAACAGACATACTATCGATTTTGTTTTTTCAGACCACGAAGATAGGGATATTTTGGATATACCACACAAACCCCTCCACCTCTTTGTATCCCATTTGTTGTAAGGCTTGTACATATTTATCCATCTGATGCTGATGAGCGGGATGAGGCTGTCCGAATTTATAGTCGATCACCACAACGCGCCCCTCTTTCTCCATGACGCGGTCAGGACGGATGTGATGGCTGTCGCAGGCGGGCAGCAAAATAGAGGCTTCGTTGCGGACTGTCCAGCTACCGTCAAACCATTCCAATGCTTGCGGTTGGGCCAAAGCGTTTCTAATCACCTGCTCATAATGACACTGTTCCTCCCTGTCGGGCGCCAGCACCCCCTCCTTTACCAACGTTTCTATGGCTGTGCCGATCTCATCAAGCGTGTTGATGCGCGACAGCAAACTATGAAGGATCACGCCTCGCTTACGGGGTGATATCTCTTCTGACACAAGCGATTCGTCGGCAAGGCGGGTGTGCAGGCGGAGGTCGGAAACAGATGATACATATTGAGAGAGCGGAGTGGCAGACTCAGCAGTTTCGTGCGATTTTTGCTTGGGACTGACAAAAGCGCCAAAGGTAAGGCGATCAGTAGTCGCTCCTTGTGGAAAAAGCACCTCTTTGAGTGTAGACGCTAAGTTTGGGGTGGTGCTTGCTGTTTGGGGCAAAAAGAGGTAGAGTTCATCCTTAGCACGGGTAGCCGCCACATAAAAAACGTTCAGTTGATCCACAAGATACTGCATCTTCTCGTAGTAGTAATCATGCGCAAAAAGACTCTGCTTCATGTCGGAACTCCAACGCTGCGGCACAAACGGCAGTTGATTGAGCGGCGCCTCCTGGGGCTGTGCCCACACAATGGGCAACTGCCTGGACATATACTCCAATCCCCAATCGCAAAAAGGAATCACAACCACCGGATACTCCAATCCCTTTGCTTTGTGAATCGTCAACAGGTTGATGGCTATCTCTGAACACTCTAACTGGAGCGTGACTTTATGTCCATTTTGATTCCACCACCGGACAAAAGAGAAGACATCGCCTCCATGGTTTTTGGAGAAAGTGAGGATTTGGTTGTGCAGCTCCTGAATATAGGCAAAACAGCTGTGCCGCTCCGTCCACTTAAGTACTCTGATCAGCTCTTCAAAGGCTTGGGGAAGGGCGTGGAATTGCAACGCTCCGCTCCACAGCGCATCGGGACATGAGGTACCTAACTGTTTGCTGAGGTGCTCAATCAGCCGGTTGTTTAATGCATCATGCGGACGCAGGAACCGCTTAAAGATCGCTACAATCAACTGCACTTCGGGCGAGTGGCTCAAAAAGAGGGTGTCGGGAGATAACACTTCAAAACAGTAGCCATGAGCCTCGGGGCGCTCTTTAAACGACATCAGGGCTGTAGCGATTTGTTGGCCCTGTTCTTTGGTCCGCACCAAAATGGCAATGTCCGAGGCACAGAAACCACGCTTCTGCAGCTCTATCATTAAATGAGGCAGACGCTCTAAAATTTGCGCTTTGGCGCTCTGCTCCCGTGTCGGTTCCACAGAAGAGATGGCAACAAACCCTCCGCTCTCTTTTTGAGGAGGGGCGACTTGTTGACGTACATCGTCGTATGCCTTTACGATCTCCCGGGGGATGGCTTGAAGTTCCGGAGAAGCTTCGGATGGCAAATCGGAAACAAAGTCTTGATGCACTGTTTGGATCAGTCGCTCAAAAAGAGTTCCCACTGTCTCTGTCAGCACCTCCCTGCTCCGCCAGTTTACGTTGAGCGTTTTGTCGATAAACTTATGGGGAGATAGATCTCCATAAATCCCACCTCCCAAAATACGCCAATCGCTGTTGCGCCACCGGTAGATCGACTGTTTGACGTCTCCCACCACCATCGAGACGCCTCCTTGAGACAATCCATTAAATATGAGCGGCAACATCACATTCCATTGCATCACGGAAGTGTCCTGAAACTCGTCCAATAAAAAATCGGAGTAGCGGCAACCCATTCGCTCCAGTATAAAAGGGGCATCGCTTTGTGAGGTTAAGGCGCTCAGGAGCAAGAGCGTTTGACTTAGGTGCACTGCGTTTTCTTTAGAAAGGAGGGCACGAACGTGGCGTTGAATATCTGCGGCCAGCCCCATTTGCGGGAGCCATTTTAACGCCGACCTGACGGCAAACCAGGCAGGCGCATGGTTATTGTAATACTCTATGCACTGACGCATCAGACTGTGAAGCGGATGGTATATGGCCTCAATTTGCTCTGCCTTTGGGTCATTTTTGGTCATCCACTCGGCCGGATCGTCCAGCGCTTTGAGTACTGAATCCGTAGGCTTATAAGCGCCCTCCATAACCTTATCAAAGTAGCGCATGAATGAGCTTGCCTTTCTTCTAAAATCGGTAGTACTTAAACCGTTTTTTGATAAAAAAGTCAATACCTCAGTAGCGTGATCCTCCATCTGTTGCCTAAATTGCTTCTCCAACGTGCACAGCTCCTGCATGTAGGACAACAAAAACGCCTTGTCGCAAAGCTGATTGGCAAATGCGACGCCAAAGGAGCTAAAGCGCTCGTTAAACACCTGCTTGCCAACCTCTTCTAACGCCTTCTGCACATTCCAGGGCTTTCCCTCCCCAATCCGTTCCGACAAAATGTCCCCAATCCATTTTCTGTTTTGGGGATGGGTCGACACTTCATCCACCACTTGGTCAATGGCTTCCTGTAGCAAACGCTGACTGTTCAGCTCCACCGTATAGGCAGACGGTAGTCCCGCCTCCCAAATAAAAGAGCGCACAATGCGTTGAAAAAAAGCATCAATGGTGTAGACCGAGAACCGTCCATAGTCGTGCAGGATGGCACTGCGCAACGCACAGGCGCGCCTCCTCAACTCCTCCTCCCCCATCCCCGCACACTCCTTTTCCAGACAAAACTCCCGCCTCAACCGCACACCCTGCTCATCGTCCGGCGGAAGGCTCAAGTCGTTCAAAAGACTGATTATACGCACCTTCATCTCCTCGGTCGCCTTGCGTGTAAAGGTCAGCGCCATTTGATGCAGGTACGCCGTGGGGGATTCCCTCCCCAACAGACGCCGCACAAACGCGCGGGTAAGCGTATGGGTTTTACCCGAACCGGCAGAGGCCCGGCAGACGGTGATGCTCATGATGGACAAAGTTACACTTTATGTGCGTCTTTTGCTACGCCAATCGCTCCAATTTGCCTACATTTTCTTTGATTACCTCATCACTAAGTTCATAATTATACAGGTCGCCGGACAGATAGGCGTCATAAGCGGTCATGTCAATCAATCCGTGTCCCGACAGGTTAAACAAAATGGTCTTTTGCTTTCCCTCCTCCTTAGCCTTAATCGCCTCCTGAATGGTGGCGGCAATAGCGTGGCACGACTCTGGCGCAGGAATGATGCCCTCGGTTTGTGAAAACAGAATGCCTGCCTTAAATGAATCGAGCTGTTTGATGTCGACCGCCTCAATCAAGTTGTCTTTAAGCAACTGACTTGCAATCGTCCCTGCCCCGTGGTAACGCAACCCTCCCGCATGAATATGGGCGGGCGAAAAGTTGTGCCCCAGAGTAAACATGGGCAATAGCGGCGTATACCCCGCTTCATCTCCAAAGTCATACTCAAAGACGCCACGCGTCAGCTTGGGACAGGAGGCGGGTTCTGCCGCTACAAAGCGGGTATTTTTTTGCCCAGACAGCTTGTGGCGCAAAAAGGGAAATGAGATGCCGCCGAAATTGGAGCCTCCGCCAAAGCATGCCACCACCACATCGGGATAGTCGTCTGCCATCTCCATTTGTTTCTCTGCCTCTAAGCCTATCACCGTCTGGTGCATCATCACATGGTTGAGCACGCTGCCCAGCGTGTATTTGCAATTGGGCGTTTGCATCGCCAGCTCCACCGCTTCCGAAATGGCTGTGCCTAAGCTGCCCTGATAGTTGGGGTAGTCGGTCAGGATTTTCCGGCCCGCTTTGGTGGACATCGACGGCGACGGAATAACCAATGCGCCAAATGTTTGCATAATAGAGCGGCGATAGGGCTTTTGCTCGTAACTCACCTTTACCATGTACACCGCCAGCTCCAGGCCAAACGCTTTGGCAGCGTAAGACAAAGCTGCACCCCACTGTCCGGCGCCCGTTTCTGTGGTGATGTTGGTCACCCCCTCCTTTTTGCAGTAGTAGGCTTGAGGAAGGGCAGAGTTGAGTTTGTGCGACCCCACAGGGCTTACACTCTCATTTTTAAAGTAGATGTGCGCAGGCGTATCCAACGCCTTTTCTAAGCCTGTGGCACGGACCAATGGTGTGGAGCGATAGTTTTTATAAAGCTCGCGCACCTCTTGCGGAATTTCGATAAACCGGTCGGTTTGGTTTAGCTCCTGATGACAGAGCTCTTGGGCAAAAAGCGGGTAGAGGTCTTGGGGTTGCAACGGTTGTTTGGTATCCGGGTGAAGCATGGGCAGCGGTTTGTTTTTCATGTCCGCCACAATGTTGTACCATGCGGTGGGGATTTGGGTTTCCGGGAGGAAGAGTCGTTTTGTGGTCATGTTGTTTTGATTGATGATTTATAAAATAAAAAAACCGATGCTCTGGGGGTGAGCATCGGGGAATGGTTTGATGAAATATTTGGAGGGTTACTCCATAAGGGCTACATAAACAGGGCCGAAGTCACAACAGATTCTCTGCTGCGCCACCACCATTGTTGTATGTTTTGGTTCTTCATGTGTGATCTTATCGAGGGCAAAGGTAATATTTTTTTTTAATTGTCCATCAAAAACCGTTTCATAAATTCGTTCAAATCGCCATCGAGTACCCCTTGCGTATCGGAAGTTTCATAACCCGTCCGCAAATCTTTGACCATTTTATAGGGATGCAGCACATAGCTTCTAATTTGGGAGCCCCACTCTATCTTCTTTTTAGAGCCCTCCAGCTCTGCCTGCTTTTCCCGTTTTTTCTGTAGCTCGATTTCATACAGATGCGACTTTAAAATCCGCAAAGCGTTTTGTCGGTTGTCCAACTGCGACCGCGTCTCGGTATTCTCTACCGTAATGCCGGTGGGAATGTGGCGCACGCGCACCCCCGTCTCCACCTTGTTTACATTTTGTCCGCCCGCGCCGCTCGACCTAAAGGTGTCCCACTCCAGGTCAGAAGGATTTACTTCAATCTGAATCGTTTCGTCCACAGCGGGATAGACAAATACCGACGAGAAGGTCGTCTGGCGCTTCCCCTGAGCATTAAAGGGAGAGATGCGCACCAATCGATGCACGCCGTTCTCTGCCTTGAGAAATCCGTAAGCATAATCGCCTTCAAACTCAACGGTGCACGATTTGATGCCCGCCTCGTCTCCGTCCGTAATCTCGTAGGTGTGCACCTTGTATCCATTGCGCTCGCCCCAGCGGATATACATCCGCATCAACATCTGCGACCAGTCGTTGCTCTCGGTACCGCCCGCTCCGGAGTTGATTTTAAGAATAGCGCCCAACTTGTCGGCCTCCTCGCCCAACATGTTGCGCATCTCCAAATCCTCAATCAACTGCAACGCCGTTTGGTACTGACGCTCCAAATCAACATCAGCGCCCTCGTCCTCTTTGGAAAACTCGTAGAGCACCTCCAAATCGTCTAAAGCTCCAATAATAGTTTGATACGCTTCTACCCAATACTTTAGACTGGACGTTTGCTTCAAAAAGAGCTCTGCTGCTTTGGGGTCGTCCCAAAAGTCAGGCATCTGAGAGCGCTCGGTGGCGGCTTCTATTTCAACTACTTTGCCTTCGATGTCAAAGGCACCTCCTCAACGTGGACTCACGTTGTCGGAGCTCTTTTATTTGGTCAAGAGAGATCATCCGGGATGTGGTTTAATACAAAAACAAAGGTAAGAGAAATTTTTGAATAACAATTTCCTATTTTTGCAAAATAAAAAGGAGCAAAAACCACCTTATTGTAAACAATCATGAAACACCTCATCATTGGCGGAGTGGCAGGAGGAGCCACCGCAGCGGCAAGAATCCGTAGAATGGACGAATTTGCAGAAATTATCATTTTTGAGAAAGGTAAATACATCTCGTTCGCCAATTGCGGATTGCCCTATTACATCGGGGGAATCATCGACGACAGGGCACGTCTTTTCCTGCAAACCCCCACCTCGTTTGCAAACCGGTATCAGGTTGATGTCCGGGTCGAAAACACGGTTCTGGGCATAGACACCACCCAAAAAACGGTCACTGTCCGCCGCAATGACGGCAGCGAATATGTAGAAACTTACGATAAGTTATTGCTCTCACCCGGAGCCTCACCTCTAAAACCGCCGTTAGAAGGAGTCGATCTGGAGGGCATATTCACCCTGCGTGACATACCGGACGCCGACCGCATCAAGAGATTCATCCAAACACGCAACGTTAAAAAAGCTGTCGTAGTGGGCGCCGGATTTATCGGCCTGGAAATGGCAGAAAACCTGCATCATACTGGAGCAGAAGTCTCCATTGTAGAGATGGCCGATCAGGTGATGGCGCCCGTCGATTTTTCGATCGCTTCACACGTACATCAACATCTGCTGCAAAAAGGAGTCAATCTCTATTTAGAACAAACCGTCGAACGTTTTGAGCAAAGAGAGGGCAAAATCGACGTTTGCCTTAAAAGCGGCCTCACCATTCCTGCCGACATGGTGATCCTCTCTATAGGCGTTCGTCCCCAAACCGCATTGGCCCAGACCGCTGACTTAAAAATCGGAGAAACCGGCGGTATATGGGTCAATGAATATTTAGAAACATCTGCAAAAGATGTGTATGCCGTTGGCGACGCTATCCAATTTCCCCATCCCATCACGGGTAAACCATGGATGAACTATTTAGCCAACCCTGCCAACCGCCAGGGACGTCTGGTGGCCGACAATATGGTGCATGGCAATACCCAAGTATATGAAGGCTCCATAGGAACGGCCATTGCCAAAGTATTTGATTTGACAGTTGCCACAACGGGATTAGCCGCCAAAAAACTGAAACAGTTAAACATCCCCTATCAAAGCTCCCATACCCATTCGGGCAGCCACGCAGGATACTACCCTGGAAGTACACAAATGAGCATCAAGTTGACATTTGACCCTCACAGCGGAAAGATCTACGGAGCGCAAGGCGTTGGATACGACGGCGTGGACAAGCGCATCGACCAGATCGCCCTATTGATTAAACTGGGAGGAAGTGTGTACGACCTGACCAAAGTGGAACACTGTTATGCGCCCCCCTTCTCATCGGCAAAAGACCCCATTGCCATAGCAGGATACGTGGCGCTCCAAATTGTAAACGGACGAATGCCTGTTGTCCATTGGAGGGAGATGCAGAGTACAAATCCCAATGAGGTAACCATTTTAGATGTACGTACCGCCAAAGAGACGGCAGACGGAAAAGTGATTAATGGATCACTAAACATCCCATTAGAAGAGCTGCGCAAACATTTGGATGAAATCCCCAAAGACAAACCTGTCTACATCTATTGCGCCATAGGATTGCGGGGTTATCTGGCACAACAAATAGTGACCCAACAGGGATTCTCCCGTGTGAAGAACCTCTCGGGCGGATATAGAACCTATTCCATAGCAACCGCTACATCACTTATTTAGGCTTACGTAAATGATCAAAGACTGTGGTAGGTAAAAGTTGTTATGATTGTTGACACATAACCTTCTTCGTTATCATACATCGTTCTTTCTGTCTTTGTTAGCTTGGTCGGAAATCCGTCCCGGTCGTATTTATACTCGTTCTCATATTCGTATTGATGATCGGTGGAGCCTTCTACAATTTTCCAACCAGTTATATTATTCTCGAATGCAAAATCAAAAAACCTGTACTGCATAAACCACTTGGGAGTATTGCAGTGATAAAACGGCGACTTTTTATTGTCGTATTTGATCTCTCTGACCCTGCCCTCTTCCACAACTTTAGTCAGCCTGCCGTCCGCATATTGATAACGATTCACCGAAACACCTGCCATAGGGTGTTCTGATTTGTACTCAACAATATATCCCTCATCGTTCAAGATGATTGTATATTCGCTGCCTCCATCGTTTACATATATCGTATTCCCGAATCTCTCGGCATGCATATCGGGCACCTCACCCCAATAATCCCATAAAGATTCATCAAAGGAGAACACATAAGAGACCAAATTGTTACCCTTGTAAGTAATCGTTTGCGTCCCCATAAGCTCTCCATCATCGTAAACCAACATCTTTACGATTCGGTTTTGATCGTCATATTCAAACTTAGTGATGCTGCCGTCTTCGCTTACAATGGTTTCGAGCAACTTTACATCACCGTCTCCCTTGCTCTTGCAAGAGGTACACACAGCCGCTATCACTACAATGGCGGCGATAATTGTCAAATTGATTGATGCTATTCTTTTCATTTTATGCTTTTTTAAAATTTTAAAATAAACTTTGTAAAGTTAGTCATTTTTTGATTCTTCCAACAACCAGTCAATTACATTGATTTTTTGGATTCCTTTGTAAGATGTAGCAGGCTCAACATCAGTCGTAAGCAAAATTCTACGATTGAA
>WQYK01000002.1 GCA_009781275.1 Bacteroidales bacterium
GAGTTGTTGACACATGCGGGGAGTATCAGTCATCAAATGGCTTTGGAGCGTTCGGGTCAAGAGTATTCCAAATATCAGTTGGAGTATAGAAAAATGGAGAAAGAACAGAGTCTTAAAGAGATAGAAGATGACATCAAGCGGTTGGAAAATAAAGGTATATCATCAAACCTAGAAAATTAAAGATTATGTCTAACAATCAAATACAACCCACCACCAGCCAATTCATCCTTTACCAAGATGATAACGGCACAACAAATCGTATGAAATCGCAGATTGCAACGCGGTTTAGGCAATGGGCTACACAGCGATGGTTTTATTTGACAGGCAAAAATTTTGATGCCTTTTTTCAAACAATGCTCACCACCCTACCGCTGATAAATCGCAAGCCCAAATTCTTTGACAATTGCTAACAAATGATCAAAAATATCTGCCTGAACGCTTTCGTAAACATCCCATCTTGTGTCGTTTGTAAAAGTGTACAGTTCGAGTGGAATGCCGAGTTCTTTGGGTTCAAGTTGTCGTACGATCATCGTCAGATCCTGATGGATTTTGGGGTGCGACTTAAGGTAGGCAAGGCAATAAGCTCTGAATGTACCCAGATTGGTAAGGTGGCGCCCACTTTTATCTTCGGCAATCTCTTTAAGTTTCTCATCCAAATAGGGACGAATAAGGTCTATCTTTTTCCAACGTTCCAGCATCTCCTCATCGGCAAAACGAATGGTTTTCACATCTATGTGCATCGCCCTTTTGATGCGCCGTCCACCCGTTTCATTCATGCCGCGCCAATTCTTAAAAGAACCAGAAATCAGGTCGTATGCAGGTATCGTGGTGATGGTCTTGTCCCAATTCTGTACCTTTACTGTGGTAAGCGAAATGTCAATGACGTCTCCATCGGCTCCGGCAGAGGGCTTTTCGATCCAATCGCCAACACGCACCATTTTGTTGGCTGCAAGCATGATGCCCGCAGTGAACCCTAAGATGGTGTCCTTAAACACAAGCATCAGTACGGCTGTGAGTGCGCCCAACGCAGAAAGAACGACAAGCGGCTGCTTATCGAACAAAACAGAAATGATGAGAATGATCGCAACCAGAAGGATAACAAGTTTAACGGCTTGAACAATACCTCTGATCGGATGGCCTGAAAGATTTTTGTTTTGCTGCGTAATAATGTAAATGGCTTCAAGAAATGAAAAGAACACGGTAACTGCAATCACAATGTAATACAAGGCCAATAGTGTATCTATGAAAGCGTGTACTGTGGGATTGTCTGAGAAAAAGAGGCTTCCAAAAGCGCTGATTACAAATGCGGGAACAAAGTGGGCCAGACGCGCAAAGAACTTGGTTTCAAGAAATGCATCGTCCCACTTTATTTTGCTTTTGATTAAAATACGATGTATGACACGCTCAACTATGATCTTTGCCAACCAGTATGTAAGCGTAGCGAGTAGCAGAATAAAGATGCCTGTTATGATATTGGTAGTGATGTCGATAACTTTTTCTCCAATACCTTGCGAAGTCATAAACCCATGAAGATACTCTTTGAGTCCAAAAAGGGATTTAATCGTTGCAGTAATGTAATTATCAGCCGTATTCATAGTATTATTGAAATCTTATTTTAATGATTGCTAAAAACAACCAGCTTATCTTCGCCGGAGAGGTTTACGTTGATTTTTGACTGATCGCCTTCAAACAAGATGAACTTGCCGCCGGACTGCACATAACCCAGCACAATGGTTTTATTCTCACTGGGTGAAGCGTGATAAACAGCCCTGATCAGATCGGCTGCGGTGCAAGGCCCGGGGATTTCTTTAAAGTATTCAGACACCTTTTTAGTATAGAGCTCTTTGGAGTCTGTCTCTTCATCCTCAGCGTCATCGTAGGTTAGAATATCGTAGTAGAGGTCAAACAGCGCCTCTTTTTCGCCGATCTGTGCGATTAATTTGCTGATGTAGCGGTTGCTGATCACAATATTCTCTGTACTGTAATTAGATACAATGTCGTAGTTTTTGGGATTCAGAATCTCAACAACCATGTCGATGGTGTTGGGGTCAAAGTCGGGGTGGTTGATAAGCCGGGTGTTGATCACCTCCTGAACCAAAATAAGGTACGTCAACGCATCGGCGTCGATTTGTTCATCGGAAACGTCTTCGTCAGAAAGAATCAATATACATCTGTGTCCATTATGGGCGCCGATAAACCCTTCGATGATGTCGCAAATGAGATCCTTCTCACTAATGTCGGTCGCGATGACTTTTTTGACAAAGGGATATTGTTTATAGTGATCGTGCTCTTCCAAATAGTCTTCGTTGTCGATTACAGTGACGTCCAACACTTCCGGTCCGTCCTTTTGCTTCCATTCATTGCTGAATGCCGCGAACCCCTCCATAATCGCTTGGTTCTTGCTGTTATGTCCCAAAATGATGACATGTTTGTCCTTTATTTCAAAATCGGAATTGATTGAGACCTTAAGGTCATTGCCCTGGGATACGGTTTTAGTGCTGCGTTTATGTACAGCGCTGTTGGAGAGGTAGTAGAACATTGGTTTACCCGTTCCGTAGCATGTTACGGAAAGAGGGATCGATTCCAAATGATTGTCAAAGTATCCGGAGATGAACTCATCCTCAGAAGTCGAATGATCCACAGCAGATTGAGAGTGAAAAGTGGCGCCTTTGTGCGAAAACAGATCGTTAAAGACGAGGTTGAGCTCAGGCATGATCGATATTTGGGGAAAGATCTGCCCCAGGATGTGGTTCACGGCTACGGGCACGATATTGCGCTTGCCTTTTAGCTTAGTGCGACCGATAATCGTTTCGATCAGTTCAAAGGTCCAGTCGTTTTCGACCTCTACGATCACCTGTTGATTGTCCGCAGAATCTTCTTCTGCCGTCATCTGTACAACCTGAAGCAGCGTTTTTATCGTAAGCACGTCCTCCTTGTTGAGGATGATCACACTCTTCGCTTTTTTAATCGAAATGTCGTTCAACTGTTTTGTAGACCATGAATCGCCTTCGCGTACAATGATGGTCAATTTATTTTTCCTGACGGCTTCTTTTTCATCTTCGAGGGTAGCTGACAGCCGTTCATTGATATCATTAAGCACCTCCTCCCTGTCGCTCTCCACAAGAATGACGATCTTCTCTTTTGTGTTTTTGTACAAAAACTCATTGACGATTTCGGCAGCGCGGGAGTTCCAGTTTAGAATGACGATATGGTTCGATATGTGAAGTTTGCGTGACCCGGAACCGGCATCCTCAATGAAACTTGAGATGAACTCCGTCATATAACCGATCACTGCGCCGGTAAAGACGATCATTCCCAATATGGCGGTGACAACGCAAAACATGACAAGCAGAGCGCCTATTTCGCCAATATCCTGCACCACAATTTCCAAATAGCCCGTCAAAAGCATGGTAACGGCGTAGTACACACAGTGCCAATAATCTGTGTTTTCCATAGAAGGCGGAGCGAGCCACATAATGATCAGCGCCGCAATGCTGATAAAAAACACGTTTGCTATAAGAATCCCCAGTATCACGACCAGCTTTGGCGACTTTGCCGTATATACACTGATCCATTCTCGAATTTTACTCATGGTATGATATTTAATATTGTATTTTAATGACTTGGCTTCATACATCGACCTCTTCCACTCCCCGCTCCACACCACGAAGGTAATCCCTGCAATACTTCACCAAAAAAGCAGCGCGCTCCAAATCGGCGGCAGCGTTCGACAAATCGGGTTGGTCGTTTTCCCATTTTTTGACTAAGGCGGTAAGCTCTGCCATCGCCTGTGTGTAGTTGAGTTGGGGGGTCTCTTTTGTCATATTTTTTCTTTTTACTTATTTTTTTCCTTTTACTTCCACATCCAGACACCCATGCGCCAAAAGCACATCAAGCCGCTCACCCAAAGCTACACTATGGGCGTCGTGCAACGCCTTTTCCTGATGCAACACCAGGGCATAGCCCCGCTGCAAGGGGGCCAAAGGATTGAGGTTCCTGATTGCCTGCTCCAAGAGGTCAACAGCGTGGCTTCTTCTGCGAATTTCCATGGTTATCAACATTTTTAATCGTTGTACCAAAGGGGTGAGCGCCTCATTATGGGCAGATAGTCTGCCCAATATCAGTTGTTGCATCCGCTGACCGGATGCCGTAACCTGTTGATCGAGTCTCTCCATTTGATCCAGCAAAAATTGGGCCAAAGCGGTGGGTGTTTTGACTGAAGTGTGCGCCACCAAATCAATCAGGTGTTCATCATGATCGTGCCCAATGCCGGTGAAAACGGGCAGGGGAAACTGTGCAATGTGGTATGCTAAATTGTAGTCGTCAAAACAGTGCAAATCCGATACGGAGCCACCTCCGCGCATAATCGCCACTACATCAAATTGATGAATCTGTTGTGCAATGGCGTCTAAAGCTGAGATGATGCCGGAAGGGGCTTCCACTCCCTGCATGAGGGATGGAAATAGCTCTATGTAAAAGGTGTAACCCGCAGGGTTATGGTTGATTTGTTGGGTAAAGTCGCGGAATCCGGCTGCTTGGGGAGCGGAGATAACGGCAACTCTTTGGATAGGGATGGGGAGATCCAACTGTGCGTTCATCTCCAACACACCCTCCTGCCGCAATCGCTCCAATGATTTTTTTCGCTCCAAAGCGATGTTTCCGATGGTATAAACGGGATCTATATCGCTTATTTGAAGACTTATACCGTAAAGGGGATGGTATTGAACCGACACACGAATCAAAACAGAGAGTC
Source organism: Bacteroidales bacterium (assembly GCA_009781275.1). GTDB lineage: Bacteria > Bacteroidota > Bacteroidia > Bacteroidales > UBA932 > WRBG01. The sequence goes on from WQYK01000002.1 coordinate 4,754, forward strand.
CGGGGGCAAGGGCGACGCCTGCGGTGCTCTCAAAGTAGGGGCGTAGCATTCTGAATGTGGAGGCGGGGATCCATGCCTGCGCCTTGGCAATCAGTTGTTTCTCTGCGTGGTCGTAGTCGACCAATTCTAAGTAGCAATGACCTGAGGGCTTGGCGGTGATGTCGTTAATCTCTGCAGTAATCCAAAAATATTTGGACAAATGACCCTCTATGGCCGATTTAATTTGGGCCTGAAGTTCGCTTAGGCGTATGGATGATGGTGATTCCAAGTTTGTTCTCAATACAGGTTATAACGAAATGACCGTGGTGTTCACGATTTGAGACGCGGTTACAGTGAGGGGGGCGTATCCGGCAACGGTAAATGTATATTGATGGTAATCTGTTTTTAAAACGGTTTCCTCATCTTTCCTGTGTTGCACGGTAAGCAGGTCAAAGCGAAGCTTTCCGCTGCTGTCTGTTGTTCCCGTAAAAGTGCGGACGCCGTCAATGGAGATGGCTACTACACTACTTCTTATGGGCTGGCCACCGCCTGTGACGGTCACTTCGCGGGCGGTTCCGTAGGTGACTTCCATATATCCGGAACTTCCGTAATAATGGGGTGACATTTCAGCAGTGGCAAAATTGATGAGTTCTGTATCTATCATCCTGTTGTTAAAAGTATTCCAGTTCCAGAAGCCAAGTCGGACGGGGCGAAAGTATTCGCTGTTTTGTTCAATTTTTTCCAATTTGGTGCGGTACATCCAAACGGAGGAGGTGATGCCGTACCCTTCGCCAATGATGAGAAGGTTTACGTTTCCAATCAGTCGGTTATCTTCAAAAACGACAGGGTCCGGCAGAGCGGGATTGAGGCCGGGATGGGAGAGGAGCGCTCCGCTAAAGGTGACGGCACAGATGGCGTTATTGACATCTCCGTTATAGTAGGGACTATTGGTGATTTTGACGTTGTCGGGCATGGCTTCTGCTTTAACGGTGTTGCGGCGATATGTGATCCGCTTATCATTAATCCCGTTGGTTGTCCAGATGCCGCGCGCAAGGGTGCAGCCGTCTTCTGCTTTAACAACAATTATATTATCTTCATAGAGCATGTAGTCGAAATTATTTTCGCCATAATTGGTGGTTCTGAGTCCTGCCACCGCCGATTTTCTGTCATACTCAGTACTGCGAAGGGTAGGTGCATATCCGCGAAGGTAGATAAAGTTGCTCCTGACAATGATATTGTTTGCCCACCCAATGCCAATGGGGTTGTAACCCATGCCAAACAGTTTGTTAGAATTGACCGTTGCCCCGTCTCCCGGTCCAATCATAAAGGAGTTGGTGTCAAAACTGTCGGAGTAGAGTTCGTTGTTGTGGATGCGACCGCTGCTGTAAAGTCCCTGATGGCGAAACCGACGGATTGAGTTCCAGGCCACTTCATTCGTCGTCCGGTTACCCAGCTCAAGAGCCTTAATTCCCTGATGACGATTGTCTATCACCGAACCACGGTCAATAATCACATTGTGGTGCACCTTGCCGTTTCCGGCAAAGATGCCCGAAACGCTGTTCCCATAGTAGTCGACCGTTATCCCCGCCACTTCATTATTGGTATTTGGAGTCATGTGATTCAAAAATATTGGATTAAAACCAACTCCGATAAATCCCGAACCACCGTTGTCGCCCTGCCTGATGACTCCATTAAAAATTTTGGCGTTGGAAAAGTTCCAGAGTCCGGCCCTGATTCCAAAGGTTGCCTCTTCGCTGTATGCATAGTCGTTCCAGGCATTCCCGATAACCTTGGGGGTCTGGGTGTCGTAAGTAATTGTGTGTCCGTCTAAATCGATGGTCACGTTGTGCGCCTTAATGTTGATGGCCAATGTGGGAACCGTTAGGTCACAAGTAAGGACGTATAGAGCACCTCCGTGCGTCAGGTTATAGGGAGGGTCTCCCGTCATGTCGTCCGGAATACGGATGGCTTCCAAAGGGATTTGGGGAAGGGTAAACATATAATCTCCAGAAATGACCTCTTCTCCCCCTTCATCCATGGCCCTGATGCGGTAATGATAGGTGACGCCGGGTTCTAATCCTCTTATATAATGGAGATGTTGATAATAGTAAGAGTCGGAAATCTGGGTGTGTTGTCCATACAACACCGTTTTGCCATATTCGACAATAGAAACCGAAGGGATGTTGGTGGCAAAACCAACGGCAAGCGATGTGTAAGAGGGATGCTCCCAAAAACCGGCCGGCTCTATGAACAGCGTGTTGCCAAATGTTTCCCTGACCAGAGGCTCCGTTTTGGGAGCAAAATTGGCAATGCAATAGTTAAAAAAGTGTTCATAGTCGTCTTGAGGAGGGGAATAGAGCTCAGGTGGAAAAAGCAGTTTCTCCGGAATAACCTCCCTTTCTTTGTCATCTGTGAAAATGCATGAAGATAAATGAATCAAAATGACTAAAATACAGATGTTTTTAAAAAGATTCATCGCATACAACCTTTAGATGAAGTTGTTGCAAAGATAGTGAAAATCTGCCAAAATCACATATTTTTGTACCTTTGGCGCGAAAAAACATTTAAAAGTGAAACCAAACACCATCTCTTCTGCGATCTTTGTATGCAGCAGCCCCGATGCATCCAAAATGCCGGTGCATCGTCTGCCCGAATACGCTTTTATTGGGCGCTCCAACGTGGGTAAATCGTCTCTAATCAACATGCTCACCGGACAAAAAAACCTGGCCCACACCTCTGCCACACCAGGGAAGACGCAGATGATTAACCACTTTTTAATCAACAACGCCTGGTACATCGTTGACCTTCCAGGCTACGGTTTTGCCAAGACTTCCAAAAGCCAACGTGAGGTATTGGGTAAAATGATTACAGACTACCTCAAAATCGGACAACAAATGACCCTGTTATTTGTGTTAATCGACATCAGGTTAGAACCACAAATAATTGATTTGGAATTTATTGAACAACTTGGTCAATGGGGAATTCCTTTTGCAATTGTCTTTACCAAGGCCGATAAGTTAGGCCCTGTTGCTGTGTTGCAAAGGGTAGATGCTTATAAGAACCGTCTATTGGAACAGTGGGAAGAGCTCCCACCTGTCTTTATCACTTCGTCCGAAAAAGGAGCCGGTCGTCAAGAACTTATCAATTATATTGAGTCAGTAAACCGGCAGATAGAAAATTAATTCCTATCTTTGTCGTTCATAACCGCTTCTAACCAACCACACAGAAATGATTGACTCCATTCATAAAATCAAGATTTTTAGCTGTGTAAATTCTTGGTATTTGGCCGAAAAGATTGCCAAAGCACTCAAGATTCATTTAGGCTCATCAAGTGTTACCCGTTTTAGCGACGGAGAGTTCCAGCCCGCCCTTGACGAGAGCGTTCGCGGCGCCACTGTATTTATTGTGCAGTCAACCTTTCCGCCGGTGGACAACCTCTTTGAGTTGCTGCTCATGATCGACGCCGCCCGTCGCGCTTCGGCCTATAAAGTGATTGCCGTCATGCCCTACTTTGGCTGGGCCCGCCAGGACCGCAAAGACCGGCCCCGCGTCTCCATTGGCGCCAAATTGGTGGCCAACCTGCTGCATGCAGCCGGCTGCGACCGCGTCATGACCACCGACCTGCACGCCGATCAGATTCAGGGTTTTTTTGATTTTCCGGTTGATCATGTCTATGCCAGCTCCGTTTTTTTGCCGTATATCCATAATCTTAAAATAGAGAACCTTTCGGTGGCAGCACCCGATATGGGGGGCGCCAAACGTGCCAACGCCTACGCCCGCCTCTTGGAGTGCCCCATGATTATCTGTCACAAATCGAGGGAAAAAGCCAATGTAATAGGCTCTATGACCGCCATTGGGGATGTAGAAGGGCGCAACATCATTATTCTTGACGATATGGTCGATACGGCAGGGACGATTGCCAAAGCCGCCGACATGATGATGCAAAAAGGAGCTCTGAGTGTCCGCGCCATGGCCACCCACCCCGTCCTCTCCGGTCCTGCTTACGACAATATTGCCCGTTCTGCGCTCCAAGAACTCATTGTAACAGACACCATTCCACTACGGAACACCCCCGAACAAGATATTTCCAAAATAAAAGTGCTTTCGATTGCCGAGCTTTTTGCCGACATTATTGACAAAGTATATAATTTTCAATCCATCAGCGGAAAATTTCTTTTTTAATCCATGCACAGTATCGAACATAGTTACCACACATTGGTGAATGGCGTTAAAAAATTCTTTGCCGATGCAGGCAAAAGGCACGCCATCTTGGGTTTGTCAGGAGGAATCGATTCTGCCGTTGTATTGTGTATTGCCATTGATGCCCTGGGAAGTGAGTGTGTCCATGGCTTGATGATGCCTTCGCCCTTCTCCACGGTACACTCCCTCACCGATGCGGTCAAGATAGCCGAGCAGGCTGACGTTCATTACGATATTGTTCCTATTGACGCCATCTACCACAAATTTCTCAAAGAGCTGGCGCCCCACCTGGGACACGGCCAGCCCGACGTTACAGAAGAGAACATTCAGGCGCGCATTCGTGCCACCCTCCTGATGGCTTACGCCAATAAAAAGGACTATCTGCTCCTAAATACAACCAATAAGAGTGAATTGGCCATGGGTTACGGAACACTCTACGGCGACTTGGCAGGCGCACTGATGGTGCTTGCAGACGTCTATAAAACAGAGGTATACGACTTGGCCATCTATATCAACAGCGAATCAACGCGCATTCCCCTATCCATTCTCCACAAGGAGCCATCTGCAGAGTTGCGGATCGACCAAAAAGATAGCGACTCCTTGCCCCCCTACTCTGTTCTGGATCCTGTACTAAGGGCACTTATAGAAGAGGGCGAAACCCCTGATGCCGTCATCGCCAAAGGCGCACCCAAGGAGGTGGTAGAGCAGGCTGTTATTGCCATGCGCAGCTATACTTTTAAATATCTTCAACTTCCACCCCTCGTTAAGGTGTCGGAGCGCCCTTTGCTCTCTCAGGAAAAATGGCGCTAACCCTCCTCATATCTATTATTCTATTAGCCCTTTGCATTGCAGGTATGGCCATCTCCATTTTGGTTAAGAGGAATGGGAGATTCCCCATTACAGAAATCGGCGCCAATCCCCATATGCGTAAGCTTGGGTTGCGTTGCGCCAAGGAGGAGGCTTCGGAGCAATGTTCCTCTTGTTCATTAACTTATCACCAATCTTCCCATGAGCATTGTAGCCATCGTAGGCCGCCCGAACGTAGGTAAATCGACCCTCTTTAACCGATTGGTTGGCATGAGGCAAGCCATTGTGGACGAAACGTCCGGCGTCACCCGCGACCGCCATTACGGCTCGTCTGAATGGAACGGCCGCACCTTTTCTGTCATTGACACCGGCGGGTATGCCGTCAACACCGACGACGTTTTTGAAGAGGAGATCCGCAAGCAAGTACACTTAGCCATCGACGAAGCTGACGTCATCCTCTTTATGGTAGATGTGGGCACCGGCATCACCGACTTTGACCAAATCATCGCCAACATCCTGCGCCGTCAAAAAAAACCGGTCATCATTGCCGTCAACAAAGTCGACACCTCTGACCGAATGTTTGACAGCCATCAGTTTCACGCCCTTGGCATGAATGGCGACCTCTTTTGCATCTCCTCCGCCCAAGGGCACGGCACAGGCGATCTGATGGACAAAATCCTGGAACTATTGCCCCCGGCAAGAGAGGAACAACAGGAGCTGCACATTCCCCACATTGCGATTGTCGGGCGACCCAACGTGGGCAAATCGTCGTTGACCAACGCCCTCCTGGGAGAAGAGCGCAACATTGTGACACCGGTAGCCGGTACTACCCGCGACTCAATTGCCACCCGTTACAACAAATATGGGCACGACTTTATGTTGGTCGATACCGCCGGTCTGCGCAAGAAAGGAAAGGTGCACGAAGACCTTGAGTTTTACTCCGTCATGCGCGCCATCCGCGCTATTGAATACGCCGATGTGTGCGTGTTGATGGTGGACGCTTCGGTGGGAATCGAAAGTCAGGACATGAGCATCTTTAACCTCATCATCCGCAACAAAAAGGGATGTGTACTGGTGGTCAACAAGTGGGATGCCGTAGTCAAGGACACCCACACCATGAAAGCATACACCCAACTCATCACCAAACGCATCGCCCCCTTTACCAATTTGCCGGTTATCTTTACGTCGGTCACCCAAAAACAACGGATATTGGATGTGCTAAACGCAGCCGCCAAAGTGTATGAAAACCGCAAGCGGAAAATCAGCACCTCAAAACTGAACGAGGCGATGCTTCCCGAAATTGAGAACTTTCCGCCGCCTGCCATTAAAGGCAAATTTATAAAAATCAAATATATTGTCCAACTCCCTACCCCTGCTCCCTCTTTTGCCTTCTTTTGCAATCTGCCCCAATATGTGCGGGAGGACTACAAGCGATTTTTGGAGAACAAATTGCGGAGTCACTTTGACTTTACAGGCTGTCCTATTCAGATTTTTATCAGGCAAAAGTAACTACTACACAGACAAAACCGGTAGCTTAATCGTAAAGCTTGCGCCGCCCCACTCGGAGGTTGTGTATGAAATCGTTCCTTGACTCTGCTCAATGATGCTGCGACATATCGCAAGCCCAAGCCCGGTGCCTCCGCTCTTTGTGGTAAAGTTGGGGGTGAAGAGTCGGTTGCGGAGTTTTTCGGGTACGCCGGGGCCGTTGTCCTCAATGTGCAGGGCAAACCAATCGCCCTGCTGTGTTAAGCGCAACCGGATTTGACCGTTTTGAATCCCCTCCAGCGCCTGCCTGGAGTTGGAAATGAGGTTGACCAATACACGCGACAACTGTTGTTTGCGTCCCAGGACTGTGGCCGGGTCGACTTCGGATAGAAAATAGAGATGCACGGCCTCTCCGGTGCTAAACAGCGTGCATTGCTCCCTTATCAAGTGGTTAAGTTCTACAGGGGTAGACTCTTCGCTGTAGAAACGGGAAAAGCTGGAGAGTTCTGATGCTGCATCGCTGAGAATATCTATTTGTTCGATGAGGGTATGTGCCAATCCATCAAAACGCTCAGGCCAATCGGGGACATTTTCTCTTTTGAGCCTCATCAAATGCTGGAGACTTAAGCGCATGGGAGTCAGGGGATTTTTTATCTCGTGGGCAATTTGACGCGCCATCTCCCTCCACGCTTGCTCCCTCTCCGTATCGGCCATACGTCGAGAGGCTTCGGCTACGTCGTCCACCATTTTATTGTAGGTTCGAATCAACTCTCCCAGCTCGTCTTTTCCCTTATAGTTAATGTGTTCCCGCTGTTTGGTTAAATCCAGGCGTTGCATTTTCTTGGCGACCTCAATCAATGGCCTGCCCAATTGGTTGGAGATGGCCGTGCCGGTGAGGATGGCTGCCAGCAACAACAAAATGTAAATGTTTACAATGGTCGCTACAATCGAGGCCAAGTCATTGGCAACGTCCGACTCTCTTGAGAAATAGGGAAGATTCAGATAGGCAATCAGTTTTCCTTTGTTGTTAAAGAGCGGGGCGTAAGCCGAGTGGTAATTCAAGTTTCCAATATGCTCCCGATGGAAAAACTTTAGGTTGTGGGCACGGGCCATCATTTGAAAAGCTTTGCTGTTCATGCGCCGTCCCATGAGGTACTTTTCAAGGATTTCGGGTTGAGATGTCTGAACAAGCCATCCTTTTGAGTCATATATGTTTATATCAATATGCACATTTGTTGAGAGCTGAACTAACGACTGAAACAACAGCTCTGCATCTACATCTTCGAGCCTGTCCCTACCTGTAAAGTAGAGCTCCAGCATCGATTGCGCTGTTTGTATCTTCTCCTCCATGGCCCTCCGGTTGTTGTCGTTAAACAGCTTTACACCAAACCAGATGCTCCCGTATCCCATAAAAATGAGCGCCCCGATCAGAGAGATGGCAACCAAAAGCGTTATCTTTCTCCTAAACGACCGGTTAGGAATAATTCGCCAAAACTTAGCGGTCGGAAACCGTATGATGGAAAGAACGATCAGCCCATAAAAGAGCGTCAGATAGGAGAACGATACTAAATAGAGAAATGGGGTATAAATGGGTCGACTGAGGGTAATAACAGTGTAAATATCAAAAGTGTTTATGTAATGTATGTATCCACCCTGTTTGACCACCTCAAAAGAGCCCTGCGAATAGGTTGTTGTTGATTGGGTGGGATAGATGTAGTTCCCCGAAGAAGCGTGGATCTCTCCCAGTACATACTTGGCAAAAGAATAGTTATGAGGCACCCTGGACAATTCACGGGGGGATTGGTCGCGAAGCAGCTCGGGATAGCCTATTACCTCCTTGACTGTACGCGAATTCAATTCAATATAGAGGTCGCAATACCCTCCAAAGAATTGAAAAGGAAAAACACCAATGTAGCTGATTCTGCCGTTTGGGTTGTTTAGATGGTAAAAATGAGCGTCTTCAAATAACTGTGTTCCATAAGACGATATCATCTGATGGAAAAAGTTATAACAATTGACCACAGGATAGGTACCGTCAACAAGCAAATTCATGCCCGGAATGCAAGTGGTCACCTGAATCTCGTACTTATTTTTTAGCGACTGAGGAAAGCGTTCTCCCAAGCGTTCTATAATCATATCGTTTGGTAGATTGTTCTCTAAAAAAAACTTGAGCATAATGTCAGAAGCTATATAGGACTCTATCTCACTCAATTTAAGCTCTGTATCGGGGTCTCGTTCGATGGCCATCTTTTGAGTCCAAACCTTGTTCCGTTCCAACTCTTTACGGGCGCCGTATATGGATACGATCACAAGGCTGTAGAGGGAGACCATTACAATATATACAGTCAACATTCTTTGTGAGAACAATGTAGAACGTGACCCCTTTTTGACCCACACAGGCCAGCCAAGGCAGATCAGAAAATAGAGCGCAGCAAAAAGAAGTCCAAAAGAAGCGTACACAAGAATCGAATATACCGACACCTCATTCAACTTGATAATCTGCATTGCTATGTTCGAATTGATAATGATCGACTGAAACGAGGCGTGAATATAAATGAAGAGTAATACCGGAAACAATGCAAAAAAAAGCGACCAAAGGATACGCTTTGATCCTCGAAAAGGCATCTCTCTTAACTGATAGAAAAAGTGGGAAAAGGATGTCCGTAAAACAAAAACTGTCGATATCAAAAAGAAAATAAAGAGATTATTTAACAACAAATTTGCTAACGATTCTGAAAATCTTGGGTCTGCATACAAAACAGGAGAAGCAATGGGCAAGCCGACCAGTTGCCTCTCCCAAAAGAGGCAAAGCAATCGAAGCAAACCAAAAAGTGACAACACGATCCACAGAGTTTGCCTTCCACCTCTTTTTCCCATAAAGCAAAAAAGAGCCAAAACAGCGCACAACACGGACAACCATCTAAATATCATGGATGACTGTTGGTTGTACGTTTGTACGTCAACCAGGAGGTTAAAAAGCACAGTTCGTCCGTTTCGGCTAAAAACAGGGTATCCCTCATCTACATTTACTTGAATAATCGAAAAGTGATTGCCCAAACGTAGACGAGGGTTGACTGCATTCTCTACAAAAGCATTGGAAAATGGAGATTCGGTTTGAACCAACAGCGCCGCAATAACGATATAGGGACTTTTGTAATACGCCCTTACCACATACCAAGCATTACCAAAGTTCATGTATCGTTCACTCTCATTCACATATAGCAAAGGGTATTGTGAAATCGACTCCATTCGGTAAAGGTTGTGCATGACTAAATCCGGAAGGGTCGCAAAAATTTTATCGTTTGCAATAGGCAGCGTATTGGCCCAAAAACAAAGCGAGTCGTTGTAGTATTTGTAAATAATCAGGTCTTCGCTTACACTCTCCGGATTAATGAATTCATCCTTAGGTGTGTTTAACACATTCAGTGCTATTGCTTCCAACTTATTTAGTCGGTCATGAAGTCTTTTTTCCAAACGTATGTGTTCCTTCCTAAAATCGTGAAAACGACTAAAATCGACTATAGAAAGGGAGAACAATATCACCGCCAGCAAGGAAAAGGAGACAACTCCCAAGCGTACCAAAAAACGACTATTCCCGAAAAACTCTTTAAAAATCCTCATGATACAAACTACTTATGGTGATAAGGCTCGCCTTTAATGATGGTAAAACATCTGTATAACTGCTCCAAAAAGATGATCCTCACCATTTGATGAGAAAAGGTGAGTTGTGAAAGGGCTCTGAGTTCGTTTGCCCTTGCATATACAGCCGATGAAAACCCATACGCCCCCCCTGCAACAAACACCAATGATTGTGCTCTGTGTATCATTTTTTTTTCTAATTGTAATGCCAGCTGCTTGGAAGTGGCTTCTGTTCCTCGTTCATCCAACAGAATCAACTCATCCTGCGCCTCAATTCGTTTTAACAACATATCCCCCTCCTGTTCTTTTATCTGTTCAACAGTCAAATGGGCCCTCGATTTGAGATCGGGAATCTCTATTCGCTCAAAACTACAATAGTGTTTTAATCGCTCTTCGTAGCAAGATATCCCCTTTTGCAGCCAAAGCTCTTGTGTTTTTCCTATCGTAATAAATCGTATGCGCATGAAGTGTGGCGTGATTTTTGCAACGTATCGTCTGTTTGATTCATTCTATTGCTTTATGAAGTTTACAAGTTTGCTCCTTTTTCTTCTTTTGTCGCTCCTGCCACCAGCCTCAGCACAGACCCGGCAATCTACTTCAGAAACTTTTTCGTTAATTGAGAAAGCTTTAAAGACAGGGGATGTAGATGCTTTTTCCCAGTGGTTTTCTGATAATTTAGACCTGGACATTTTGGACGCCTCCAACATTTATAGCAAAAATCAAGCCAAACAAATACTTAAAAAATTCTTTGACAAATATACGCCAAAAAACTTTACGTTAATCCATCAAAGCGGTAATGGAAGAGTGTACTACGGAATTGGGCGGTTAATTGCAGGAGGAGAAAACTTTCGCGTCACCATTTTTGTACAGGATAACGACAAAAAACTCCAGATTCAGCAAGTCAGAATCGAGGTTGAAAAGAACTAATGAAAGAGCGGGTTAGCGTAAGCCCGCACGTCTTCTTTGGTAATCTGCTTACCGCTTAAAATCAACAATCGCTCCATCACATTCCGCAGTTCCCTGATATTACCAGTCCACTCATGCTTCATTAACTCCTCAACTGCTTGCGGATTAATCTGCCTGGAACCCATGCCATACTCCTCGCACAGTTGGTTTAAAAAGTGCGCTGACAAGAGTGTGATGTCCTCTTTTCGCTCCGCCAGAGGGGGTACATGAATGATAATCACGCTTAGGCGATGGTAAAGGTCTTCTCTAAAGTTTCCCTGCTCAATCTCTGACGATAAATCTTTATTTGTTGCAGCCAATACCCGTACACGTACCTGTATGTCTTTGTCGCTCCCCACGCGGGTGATTTTATGTTCCTGCAATACACGCAACACCTTTGCCTGCGCGGCTAAGCTCATGTCGCCCACTTCATCTAAGAAGAGCGTTCCGCCGTCTGCCTGCTCAAACTTTCCCTTGTGCTGCTTGATGGCAGACGTAAAGGAGCCTTTTTCATGTCCAAACAATTCACTCTCAATAAGCTCCCCGGGAATGGCTGCGCAATTGACCTCTACAAAGGGCATGTTGGCGCGGGCGCTCTTCTCGTGCAACCAACGTGCCACCAACTCCTTACCTGTACCGTTTGAGCCTGTAATCAAAACCCTTGCCTCTGTAGGAGCCACCCTCTCAATCATCTCCTTGATGCGCATGATGGCGGGAGAGGCGCCCACAATCTCCGGAATCTTACTCACCTTTTTCCGTAAAATCTTGGTTTCCTTAATCAGCGTCGATTTATCCGTAGCATTACGCAACGTAATCAAGATTCGGTTCAAGTCTAACGGTTTTTCTATAAAATCGTAAGCCCCTTTTTTGATACACTCCACCGCCGTATCGATTGAGCCATGCCCCGATATCATCACCACCGGAACATCCAAACCCATTGAACCAATCTTTTCCAACACCTCTATTCCATCCATGCCTGGCATCTTAATATCACAAAAGATAAGGTCGCACGTGATACCCTTTATCAATTCCAGCGCCTCTGTGCCTGATTCCGCGAGTTTTACGGTATGACCTTCGTACTCCAAAATCTCTTTGAGCGTATTCCTGATGCTGCGTTCGTCGTCTATCACCAAAATGTTCATAAGTCACTTTTTTTGCAAAGGTAGGGACTTTTTGTGTAAGTTTGCAGCATTGTACACACACATGTTCAAAGAAAAAATCATTATAGCCATTGACGGATACTCCTCTACCGGAAAAAGCAGCTTTGCCAGGGCAATTGCAGCCAAGTTGGGATATACATATATAGATAGCGGCGCCATCTATAGAGCCATCACCTTTTTTGCCATCAAAAACGACTTGTTCAAAGAGGGTTGCGTTGATGAGGCAGCGTTGCTAAAGAGACTCCCTACCCTCTCCGTATCGTTTTCACCTCCCTCCCCTCCGGATGAGTCTGAAGTGTTGTTGGACGGTACCGATGTCTCACGGGAGATTAGGTCGCTTGCTGTGTCGGAGATGGTAAGCCCATTAAGCGCACTCCCTTTTGTACGGAATTATGTGGACGGGCTGTTGGAAAAATGGGGCGAACAAAAGGGGATTGTGATGGATGGACGGGACATTGGTACGGTGGTTTTCCCTCACGCCGAGCTTAAGATTTTTATGACGGCCACTCCGGAAGTTCGTGCACAAAGGCGTTACAGGGAGCTGCTGAGTCAGGGAGAGGCTCCTTCCTATGAGGACATTTTGAATAATCTTCAAAAACGGGACAATTTAGACCAGCACAGAACCCATGCCCCTTTGCGTTGCGCATCCGATGCCCTCGTTCTGGATAACTCCCAACTCACTCCACAAGAGCAGATGCAATGGATAGAACAGATTCTTGCGGAACGCTGGGGTTAACGGTCTCTGTTGACTCCCATTCGGGGTTTTGCTACGGAGTGGTGCGCGCCATCAGAGAGGCAGAGCGCCATCTTAATCAAGATACTCCGTTGTATTCTCTTGGCGCCATTGTGCACAACAATGAAGAGTTGACCAGACTGTGCGCCATTGGACTCCATGCCATTGAGCCTGAAGAGCTATCCACCCTCTATAACCAAACCATCATTATTCGCGCCCATGGAGAGCCTCCCGACACTTACGCAATAGCGCACAAGCAAAAACTTACCATCATTGACTGTACCTGCCCGGTAGTGCTCAAACTTCAAAAAAAGATTAAGGACGAGCACGCACGCATTGCCCCCATCAACGGGCAAATCGCCATCTTTGGAAAAGTGGGGCATGCCGAAATCAACGGGCTTGTGGGACAAGTGGATGGAGATGCCCGCATCATTGAGCACAGTAGTCAAATTGAGCAGATAGACTATAGTCGACCACTCTCCCTTTTTGCCCAAACCACACAAGATCCCATTGCATTTTTAACGCTTTGCCGCAATATTGAGGAGCAGTACCAACAACATGGAGTTGACCCTGCCTCCTGTTTTAGAGCCTTTAACACCATCTGTAAGCAGGTTGCCGAAAGGAGGCCGATTTTGCATCAATTTGCAAAAAGTCACCACACCCTCATCTTTGTAAGCGGTAGAGAGAGTTCCAACGGAAAAGTTTTGTTTGAAGCGTGTAAAGAGGCTAACCCTCACTCTTTTCATATTGAAAATAGTACCGAACTTTGTCGTGATTGGTTCTCCGCCAAAACTTTGGTAGGTGTTTGCGGCGCTACTTCCACGCCCAAATGGTTGATGGACGAGGTCGCACAAGCCATTAAAAAGATGTAGGACGATGATGGTTGCAGAGATCCTCTTTCCCATGGCGCTGCCGGGCACACTAAGCTATCGAATCTCAGAAAAGGAGGGAGCGACCCTCTCTGTGGGTACTTTTGTCAGGGCTCCTGTGGGAAACCGCACCTATTTGGGTATTGTCCACGCCATCCACGCTTCCTGCGACACTTCTCACCTCCCCAACCTTAAGTTCATTACCTCCGTCGAATCTCATCTAATCCCCGTAAGTCCTAAGAGAATCGAATTATGGAACTGGATTTCTGAATACTACATGTGCTGTTTAGGAGAGGTGATGAAAGCAGCCACAATCACCGGACTTCCCATCCGTCACACACCGGCATCGGAGAAACAGGTGGCCGATTGCGACCTTTCCCATATAGCCCTCTCCACACTCTCTCCTCAACAATCAGAGGCATTCCAACAAATTCAAGAATGTCTTGTACCTTCCCGGGTGGTGTTGCTTCAAAGTGTTCGCAAAAAAACAGAAATCTACCATCACCTGCTAAAGCAAGCGTTGATTTCCGGCAAAAGCGTCCTCTTTTTGTTGCCCGAAATTGGGGTCAGCGAGCAATTTTATCAGCAACTCAAATCGCTGTTTGGAGCACGAGCCTATCTCTTTCACTCCGGCCTGACATCCGTCCAACGGCGAAATATGTTACAAGAGATGGCACAACAAACAGAGCCGATTATTGTAACGGGATTACGTTCTTCTCTTTTACTGATCGATTTAGAGAAGTTCGATCTGATTATTGTGGACGAAGAGCAAGACGTATCGTACAAACAGACCGACCCCGCCCCGCGTTTTCATGCAAGGGACTTGGCAGTTGTGGCAGGACATCTTTACCGGATACCCATATTGTTGGGAACTTCCTGCGCCAGTTTGGAGAGTGAATACAACATTAGGACAGGTAAATATCTGCGTATCAAAATTGATGAGTCGGATATTGTCACGCCCCACACAGAAGTGATCGACACATCACGGTTGTATAAGAAAAAACAGATGGAAGGCATGATCTCTCATCCCCTTTTGCAAGCGCTGACCCAAAACCTGACCCAACAAAAGCAGGCGTTGCTTTTTTGCCGACGATGCGCACTGTTGCAGGAGCAGTTGCAATCACTGATCCCCTTTGCCCGGATCGCCCGACTGGATGAAGATCACACGCCAGCAGCGCTCCGCAGCTTATTGCAAAAGTTTGCCCAAAAAGAGATTGACCTGCTCATTGGAACGCAAACCATCCACAAAGGGCTATCATTTAACAACATTGGCGTTGTCGGCATATTAGAAGCAGACAAACAGCTTTCCCGACACGACTTTAGAGCACATGAACGCGCCTATCAGATATTCATCATGTTGTCCCATCGAATGGAGAGCCCCCCCCTCATCTTTCTTCAAACCGCTCAAGCCGACCACGCATTTTTTAGCCACTTTACCCACGGTGATAACGAAAACTTTATCTTAGAACAGCTTCAGGAACGAAAAGAGTTTGGATACCCCCCCTTTACACGCATCATCGCGCTGCGTTTTAAACACCGCGCTCCCCAAATCTCCCTCGAAGCCGCCCAACAGTGTGCAAATGAGTTAACCAAAACCGGCATCACCCACATCAGCGGCCCCTTCTCTGCCTACACCCCCAACGCCAAACTCCACACCCAACTGCTTTGGATTCACCTGCCACGCCACTTGGATGGGAACGCGCTAAAAAAGAGACTCTACGAAAAAATCACGACGTACTCCTTTCCCAAAGGGGGGGTTATTCAGATTGATGTTGATCCGTATTGATGTAATTTCAATATCTTGCACAAATCGACAATCAATGCTAAATTTCAAGGGCTTTTGGATAAAAACGGAGAAGAATTTTGTTTCAGGGGATGGCCGGCTTAAGAGGGCAGGCATTTTTGTAAGTCAAAAAAAAAAGATACCTTTGGGGCGAATCTAAACAGCAGATGTCATGGCTCACTATCTTGACCCCAAAAATGATTTAACATTCAAACGTGTTTTCGGCGAACACAAGCATCTTTGTATAAGTTTAATCAACAGCATGTTGCCGCTTGAAAAACCTGTGGTTAATATTGAATACCAATCCGGCGAGTTGATACCAAGATTGACAGATGTATTGCGCAATACGATTGTAGATGTGCGCTGTACCGATTCTGACAATCGTCAATTTATTGTTGAAATGCAGCTGTACTGGTCAGAAAGTTTCAAGAGCCGCGTACTGCTTAACGCCTCCAAGGCTTATGTGATGCAGTTGGACAAAGCTCAAGAGTTTGAACTACTTCAACCGGTATATGCCTTAAATTTTGTAAATGATAAATTTGAGAAATCACCAGAAATGGCAAACGAGTATTATCACTATTACAAGATTGTAAATATCAGGAATACAGAAAAACAAATTGAGGGGTTGGAGTTTCTTTTTGTTGAGCTACCCAAGTTTGTGCCACAAAATCGTGCTGAGAAGAAACTTCATGAGTTGTGGATGCGTTTTTTTACAGAGATCAACGAAAACACAAAAGAAATTCCTGTGGAGTTGTTAGACAATGAGTTCACTCACGAAGCTATAGAATATTTAGAGAAAGCCGCTTACACAAAAGAGCAATTAGAGGTGTACGACAAATGGAAAATTGCGGCAATGACAGAGCGTAGTGCCTTAAAAGATGCACGAAAAGAGGGAGTCATGGAAGGGATAAAAGAAATTGCTCTAAAAATGTTAAAAAAAGGAGTGTCTATCAATGAAATTTGTGATTATACAGGCTTATCCCAAGAAAAAGTCAAGGAACTCTCTTCCTGACTATATTGATGTTGATCCTTATTGATTTTGCAACAAAAGTAGCTAATATTTTTGTAACTAACAAAAATGCAACATTGCATCAGTCTCTAAATCTGACACTTTCTCCCAACCACCACATGAAGAGAACGTGGCAACACCTCAAAAGAGAAGGGAGAGTATCCCAACGCTTCGCCATCAATTTCGATAGGGCCTGCGGGAAAAGTTTCGATACGAATCGACTTCCCCTGCGCATGTTTCACTTTGGGGTATTGGTAAATCTTTCCGTCAAACAGGTGTTTAAAATGGCGAAGCATCCAAATTTTGCTCGCCTTGCAGATGAGGGTTAGATCCATAAGTCCATCGTTGACTTCTGCGTAGGGCATCTGAATCATTCCTCCGCCATTGTATTTACCAATCCCTACAGTCGCCGAAAAAACTTTTCCGTCAAAAAAGAGCCGCTCGTCCACAAAAACTTTAAAATGTGTGGCACGATGGCCCAGCAACAACTTAAAAATAGTCCGCAAATAGAGCCGTTTGCCCATACGCCCCTCGTCTCTTAGGCGGTTGTATTCACGACTTACTCTGGCGTCAAAGCCAAGTCCGGAGACATTAGCCATGTACCGTACCTGAGGCACGCGCGTCTCCACAAAAGAGACTTTTCCTATATCCTGAAGTACGGTGCGGTATTCTGCCATGGCCTGTACCGCCTCGTTGTAGGTATGCGGAATTCCAAACATGCGCACCCAATCATTACCCGTTCCGGTAGGAATCACAGAGAGGGTAATTTCTGACGGGGCAACCTCTTTTTGATGAAAAATGCCATTCACCACTTCATGCACCGTACCATCTCCCCCCACAGCGACCAATCGACGGTATCCATCACGCAACGCTTTTACTGCAAGCTCTACGGCATGATATTTGTGCTCAGTAAAAACACAGGTAAACAAGATGCCCGCCCTGTTCATTTGGTTTGAAATAACCGGCCAGTCGCTCAAACCGCGACCCGAGCCCGCTTTTGGGTTTACAATGACCATCCATGCAATTTGTTGTACCATATCAGTTAAAAAAAAACGATGCACAAAAGTAAGATAAATAGTATTTGCTGGAAAAGATTTCGTATTTTTGCCACGATATACATTATAAAACTATGGGAAGAATTATAGCCATTGCCAATCAAAAGGGAGGAGTCGGAAAGACCACTACCGCCATCAATCTTGCAGCCTCTTTAGCTGTCATGGAAAAAAAAGTCCTATTAGTCGACGCTGATCCACAGGCCAATACGACTTCTGGACTCAACATTGATCCTAATTCAGTAACAACAAGTCTATATGAATGCTTGATCGGAGAGACTCCCCTGGAAAGAGCATGCTGTGATACCGCCATCAAAGGACTAAAACTTATTGCTTCCCAAATCGACCTGGTTGGTGCCGAAGTCGAATTGCTCAACACCCCTGACCGGGAAAAAATGCTCAAGCAACTCTTGGCAAACATTTCTGACCAATTTGATTTTCTCATTATCGACTGCTCCCCTTCTTTAGGTCTCATCACTGTTAATGCGCTTACGGCTGCTGATTCCATTGTTATTCCCGTTCAGTGTGAATTCTTTGCTTTAGAAGGTTTAGGAAAACTACTTCACACAGTTAAACTGATACAAACAAACCTCAATCCCAATTTAGAGATCGAAGGATTTTTACTCACCATGTACGATGCCCGCCTCAGGCTTGCCAATCAGGTTGTCGATGAAGTGCGCCATCACTTTGGAGACATGGTGTTTCATACTGTTATTCAGCGAAACGTACGCTTAAGCGAATCGCCTTCTCATGGGAAACCGGTCATCTTATACGACGCCGTATCAATCGGTGCAAACAACTACCTTAGCTTAGCTAAAGAAATTATCAAAAAGCATTCATAGATTAATCATAGAAAAATCACATGGCCAAACAAAATGCACTTGGGAAAGGACTTGGAGCGCTCATTTCTGAAGCCAACGCACAAGCTGCGCGTGCACCAAGGGATATCTCTACTCCTTTTGACACAGAGGGGATCAACACCGTTGCCCTCTCAGAAATCGAAGTCAATCCCTATCAACCTCGTGACAACTTTGATCAAGAAGCATTAGGAGAACTTGCCGAGTCCATTCGAACACTGGGACTCATCACCCCCATCACAGTTAGGTTGATCTCTCCCGGAAAATATCAGCTCATAAGCGGAGAACGCCGTTGTCGTGCCGCTCAGATGGCGGGCCTTACCCATCTACCCGCTTACGTCCGTCAAGCAAATGATCAAGGCATGCTGGAGATGGCTTTGGTTGAAAATCTTCAGCGGGAAGATCTCAATGCCATAGAAATTGCTCTTGGTTTTCAACGCCTGATCGATGAGTGCAACCTTACTCAGGAAGCTATGGCAGACCGTGTTGGCAAAAATCGCACCACAGTTACCAACTACCTCCGTCTTCTTAAATTGCCTCCGGAAATTCAATTAGCGCTTCGTAAAGACAGGCTTACCATGGGACATGCCCGCGCCCTGCTCTCCATAAACAGCAAAGAGCAGCAATTAGCGCTTACTGAGCAAATACTTGAGAAAGGACTCTCTGTCCGTCAGATAGAAGCTTTTGCAAAAAGCGCAAAAATGCCCAAGCCCACTTCGAGAGGAGGAGGAAAGACTCCTCCTGATTTGCCCGAAACCTACTTCTCTTTTGTCGAAAAAGTGGGGCAATATTTTAATAATGAGATCAATTTTAAACGAACTACCCGTGGAACGGCAGTCATTACCATACATGTTTCTAACGACAGACAGGTTGAAAATTTTCTCCATGTTTTAGAATTTCTCAAAAAATAGATCGTGCGCCGCTTTTTCCTGTTTTCTATATGCTGTTTCATCATGATCCTTCCGGCGAAAGCACAATTTGGGCAAAGCGGCGGATTCAACACAGACCCGACACGGCAACAAAATAGCAGCCAAAGCGACTCACTTCAACATGAACCTCAGACCCACGAATCTTTTAAGATAAAGACTTACATTACCTCTTTACAATGGGTCAAAGACTCTTCCGGAGTCGGGAAGAGACAAAAAGATACCTTAGAGATCACCCGAATGTTTAGCGCCGCCGTTGTGTTGCCAGGATATAGTCAAGTTTATAACCGACAATATTGGAAACTCCCGATTGTATACGGCGCCATTGGTTCCTCTCTATATTTTGGGTATAAGAATAACCTTAAGTTTTTAGAAACAGACAACGACCGATATGCAAAAAACCGGGATCTGCTCTATACAGGCGCTTTTTTGGCTTACTGGGGCACCTTGCTGGACGGAGTGATCAGCTACAAATCGACAATAGACATTTTACCCGGACGCGCTTCACTCTACTCTGCCCTCATTCCAGGATTAGGACAGGCATACAATGGGGACTATTGGAAAATACCCATTTATTGTGGGGGGCTCATGATCTGCGGATATTTTATCCAGTTCAATAATATGCAGTACCAGCGATACAGAAATGACTACAATAATCCCAACTATACAGGTCATCATTCCTCTGATAACTTAAAATGGTATAGGGATCTTTCTCGCCGCTACCGCGACTACGCCATTCTTGCAGGGGGTTTGGTTTATGCCCTTACGATTATTGATGCCAATATATTTGCCTACTTTAACGACTTTGATGTCAGCGACGACCTCACCATCAATATCCGGCCCGGGTTTATTGAACCCGTTGGTGCCCGCTTTGCAACAAACACTCAATCGCTACCGGTAGGACTTACCATGAAAATATCCTTTTAAACATACACCATGTCCATGAAAAAAATTCTTCTTATCCCTTTTCTTTTTCTCCCTTTTATCACCATCAACGCACAGGAAAAGGTGACAGGCACACGCAAGCAAATGATTCAGGAAATCCTCTCACTTCGCAAAGAACTTTCTGATTTACAAGCAATAATCGACCAGAATAATATTCCACTCTCCGATACCCTTACCGTTAACGATACACTCAATTGGGGCAATTACTATACCAATTATCCAGGTTTCAGAGATGAAATCGAGATACCTATCAATACAGATAGTTTGTTGTCAATCTTTTATCTGCAACGCTCACTGCATCATAATATTCCGGACGACTTTATGGATATCGATAACCTTGACATGGTGGCAGACTTGCCCGATTCGGTCTACATCAGCCGGCTTACTGCGCTCAACTCCATCATTACCCTTCCTTACAATGCAACTGTACGAAACAGCATTGTGTTCTACACCCAGAGAATGTCGTCAGAAAGGATTGGAACTATTCTGGGATTAGCCACATACTACATGCCCATCTTTGAAGAGATTTTTGACCAACACGATATGCCGTTGGAATTGAAAGCAGTGGCCATCATCGAATCTGCACTTAATCCGGTTGCTGTCTCCAGGGCCAAGGCAAGGGGAATGTGGCAATTTATGCACCGTACCGCTCTTCAATACGACCTCACCATCAACTCTTATGTGGACGAGCGTTACGACCCCATCGTCTCCGGACATGCCGCGGCAAAGTATCTTAAGGACGCCTATACCATTTTTGGCGACTGGGCTTTAGCCATATCCTCTTACAACTGCGGGGCAGGGAATGTAAACAAAGCCATTCGCAGAGCAGGCTCCCGATCGTTTTGGGATATCTACCCTTATCTCCCAAGAGAGACACGTGGCTATCTTCCCGCTTTTGTAGCGGCCCTTTATACATTGACGTATTATAAAGAACATGGGATCAAGCCATTGAGGATAGAAATGCCTACTCACCTGGACACTTTACATGTATCACAAAAAGTTCATTTTGAGCAAATTGCAGAATTAACCGGCATCTCTGTGGATGAACTGCGCGACCTCAATCCGCAATACATTAGGGATGTTATTCCCGGAAGGCCCTTTATTTTGCGTCTTCCCCATCAATATACCCCGCTATTTGTTGACAACGAGAAAGAAATATACACCTACAACGAAAACACCTACTTTAATCCCATTCTCTTGGCACAAAGCACATCACCTGCGACTGCTGCCCGTAACCAGCTCGTACACACGGTACGATCCGGAGAGACTTTGGGAGGTATAGCCCTAAGGTATCGTGTCAAAGTTTCTGATTTACAATACTGGAACAATTTAAAAAACACCACCATCCGTATTGGGCAAAAATTAGTGATCTATTCTGCGCAAGCTCCTGCCCCTCAAACAACCACAAGCACACCAACTTCAAGCTCAACAGCTTCAAACGCATCCTCTATACCCGCAAACTCAACCAAAATTACCCATGAGGTCAAATCGGGCGAAACGTTGGGGTTAATTGCACAAAAGTATAGGGTAAGCACAGCCAACTTGCAGTCTTGGAACAATATAAAAGGCACCACCATTCGTGTAGGACAAAAGCTGACTGTTTATACACAAAATGCTCCCGCTTCCACCAACGTTACCACTACCGCTGCCGCCACTGCGTCTGCCTCTAATGCCTCTTTTCAATGGTACACTATAAAAAAGGGAGATACCCTGTGGAGCATCGCCAGCAATCACGGCGTGAGCCTTAATGACCTTATGGCGCTAAACGGGCTAAACAGAGATTCAAAAATCATTGTGGGGAACAGGTTAAAGATTAAACCGCTTTAGCTGATCTCTACCACGTTACTCTTAGTTGAAGTTTAATCTCAGGCTCCCACAACGAACGCCCCGGTTTAGCTGACGTAGAGGGATGCTTTGCCGACAAGTAACGTGTGACAGACCCCCTAAACCAAAAATCATAATTACGGCTTGGGGAATAGCGGAGGTTGATGTATCCTCTGGTTCCATACCCATATATTGGAGGAAAGGAGAATCCCTGCATGGCGTCTCGTTCGTATAGATAGATTCTGGTAGACCAATCGGTGGTGCGAAAAAGGGCGACTCGGGCACTCCCGCTCAGGGGATACTGCTTGGGTGAAAAGACAACATCCGACAGCACTACCCCACCACCGGCCGGCCGGGTTGCATCCGTTTTTTTTACTACGCAGTACTCAACTCTGTGCGCAAACAACCATGCATCGCTACTCCCATACTGAAGGTGCAGGCGTAAGCTATATCTGTCGTTCAGAATTAATGGCAGGCGACTCCCCGACTCGGTATGTTTATAGTCCATCTTTACATAACACAACCCTCTGCGTCCGATGTTTCTACTCAACTGAACCATTGCTGTTTTCCCATACGAGGGAGCCGCCACGTTGTACCGCAGCCATGGAAAATGGCACCACTCACCTGAAAACAATAACCGCCAATGCATCCATGCGTATTCAAAACTGCCCGTCAATGCATGCTCGTTAAATGGCCTGCTGTTTCTGGAGTAAGCGCCCGAAAAAGGCGCTGTGTAGCCTTTGCCGTAATTTCGGTAGATGACTCCCGCTTCTAATCCATCTCCGCCATCCCATAGCACCCCAAAGAGTCCCGCCATCTGTGCCCGGGCGTCTATGGCCCATTCGCCAAAAAAACGCCAGTCGCCCGGGACGGCTAATACATCAATACCGGCGCTGCCAAATGGGAGTCTGCGGGATTGATAACGGTTGTCCGGCCGGATGGTGGAAGCGTTTCTGTGGTCGTAGGTGTATCCCAATGCGGTGCCTCCGATCTTGAACCGGTCAAAGCGAAACGAGAGGTTGCCTCCGGCTATATATTCACCTAAGTTATAGCGTCTCTCTAATTCTGTGGCTGTCCGGTGCAGACCGGTGCGAAGTAAGGAGGTGAAACCGTCTGAGGTGATGCGGGCGTCCACTTTTTTGGCCGAACCAAAGAGGGTGGCTTGTATCCTGCCCCGCTCATAAGTTGCTCCTAAGCCTCTGAAGAACATCACCTCATTGCTTCCGGTGTAGGCTGTGAGGCCCATCTCGCTCCGGCGTAGGCTCTGTACCGGGCCCAAGCCGCTCATCGAAAAACCGTTCCAAGCCACCAAACCTTGTCCGAAACGTACCGTATAGTCGCCCGCGACAATTCGTTTCCAATGGCCGATTCTGCTTATTTGCAGGTGGAAAGAGGCAAAGTCGACCCAAATTCCTTTGCTGAACAGGGGCTCTCCAGGATCGTGGTCTAAGGTGACGCCCCATTGCAGGCGATTGCCCGATGCAAAACGATAGAAGAGGGTGGCTCCGGGCTCCCAGTCGTCAACTCCACGCGCTTTGGTTCTAACTAATAAGAGGTGTCTCCCGCGTTTCCATAGTTCTCCAGGTTTAAAGGGTTCGACTTGTCCGGGCCTCCAAAGCTTGATGTGCGGGCGTAGCCATGTGTCCGCTGTGGTGTCGTAGGCAGGGAGCATACTGAGCTCTTCCCATGAAAAGAGCGGGCCATACTCATCGTTGTAGGCCATCAACTCTCCGTAAAGTTCTGCAAATTCTTCGATTCTTGAAATAATCGTGGTGTCTGTGTCACGTTTTGTTTGCGCAGTAATTGTATCTGCGTTCCATACGCTCGCGGCTGTTAGCCCGAGCGTCCAAATCCATCGCCTCATGCTTTCTTGTTTTATTTGTTGTTGTTATGTTGTTGTTCCCATGTGGGCGGGTGTGAAACCCGCCCCTACACGGTGGTTGTTTGTAATTCCTGGTTGGCTTGGCGGACTTTGTTGGCCAGCTCTTTTTTGAAGGCGCACATCTTTTCCATTAGGGCGGGGTCGCTAAGAGCCAGTATTTGAAGTGCTAAGATGCCGGCGTTTTTGGCGCCGTTTAATGCCATAGTGGCTACCGGTATGCCTGCGGGCATCTGGAGGATTGACAATATGGAGTCCCAGCCATCAATGGAGATGGATGCTTTGATGGGCACGCCGATGACCGGCAGCGGGGTCATGGCTGCGATGACTCCGGGTAGATGGGCTGCTCCGCCCGCACCGGCGATAATCACTTTGATGCCTCTGTCGACAGCTCCTTTGGAAAATTGGAGTACGTCCTCCGGTACGCGGTGGGCAGATAAGGCCAATATTTCATAAGGCACATCTACGCTCTTTAAAAATTGGGCGGCCTCTTTCATCACCGGAAGGTCGGAAGTACTGCCCATTACAATTGATACTTTTGGTTTTATATCCATATGTGATTTATATATTCAAATGACGGCGCTAAGATAGATAAAAAATCGTTACTTTTGTACCAAATTTTTACATTCATTGCTATGAACACCATTCGCCTGCACGACAAAAGTTTTAAACATTACATCACTGCCAATCAGATACATAAGGCCATTGATGCATTAGCAGAACAGATGAATAACGATTTAAAAAATGAAAATCTGCCGCTCTTTTTAAGCGTCCTCAACGGCGCTTTCATGTTTACGGCCGACCTTATTCGAAAGATGGAGTTCGATTTAGAGCTCTCTTTTATCAAGCTTGCATCCTATAGCGGGACTCAGTCCACCGGAGAGGTCAATGAGATTATCGGGCTTAATACGTCGGTAGAGGGACGTACCGTTGTGATTGTAGAAGATATTGTTGACACGGGTGTTACGATTGAAAAACTGGTAGAGACTCTAAATGAACACCATCCAAAGCAGGTAAAGATCTGCACCCTGTTGCTCAAGCCCGACCAATACAAGAAATCGCTTTACCTTGATTATGTAGGTCTAAAAATTCCAAATGCATTTATTGTGGGCTATGGCCTTGACTATAATTCATTAGGGCGACAGCTTCCTGAAATTTATGTAATTGATTCTTAATCATAATGTTACACCTTATTTTATTTGGCCCTCCGGGCGCCGGCAAAGGTACACAGTCTAAAATCCTTATCTCCAGGTACAACTTGGTACACCTCTCTACCGGAGATATGTTGCGGATTCACCTTAAAGAACAGACGACCCTGGGTGTAGAGGCTGCCCGTTATATCAATCAGGGACTCCTTGTTCCGGATGAAGTAGTGATCGATATGATTAAAGAACATATTGAATCAAATCCTCATGCTCATGGATTTATCTATGACGGATTTCCGCGCACCATTGAACAGGCTGCCAAGTTAGATGAGCTACTTGCAGCGCGTGGCCAACAGATTGGTCTGATGATTGCATTAGATTTACCCGATTCCCTTATCCGCGAACGTATGTGTAAAAGGGCTGAAATCGAGGGGCGTGCAGACGATGCCAAAGATGAGGTCATTGCCACACGGATTGCTACCTATCATCAAAAAACCAAACCACTGCTCGACTACTACAGCACACAAAACAAGTGCGTACAAGTTGGTGGGGCGCAGACCATTGACGAAGTAAGCCAGTGCACCTGCCACATCATTGACCGTTTGATCCAACATGGGTAATTCCAATTTTGTAGATTATGTGCGCATCTTTTGTGTCTCCGGAAACGGGGGAAAGGGCTCCATGCACCTTCGCCGTGAAAAGTTTATTCCCAAAGGAGGTCCCGACGGAGGAAACGGAGGCAGAGGCGGACACATCATCCTAAGGGGAAACAGTCAATACTGGACGCTGATTCACCTCAAGTACCGCAAGCATATTCGAGCCGAACATGGCCAGTCGGGGAGCGGAAGCCTCTGCACCGGAGCCGACGGCCCCGACATTGTCCTGGATGTACCCCTTGGCACCGTTGCCAGAAGTACAGAAACAGACGAGATCCTCTTTGAAATCACCCAAAATGGAGAGGAACAGATTCTATGTAAAGGGGGACGCGGAGGCATGGGTAACGCCTTTTTTAAAAGCGCCACGCTACAGACGCCCCGCTTTGCTCAACCAGGCGAACCGGGCGTAGAAGGGTGGTTTGTTCTTGAATTAAAACTTTTGGCCGATGTGGGGTTGGTGGGATTTCCCAACGTTGGGAAATCAACGCTGCTCAGCGCCGTTTCAGCTGCCCGCCCCAAAATCGGGGACTACGCCTTTACAACCTTAGAACCTAACTTGGGAATTGTGTCGTATAGAGACGATAAGTCGTTTGTCATGGCCGACATTCCTGGAATCATTGAGGGAGCGAGTGAAGGCAAGGGTTTAGGAATTAGATTTTTAAGGCATATAGAGAGAAATTCAATTCTGCTTTTTCTGGTGCCTGCAGAGAGCCCCGACCCCCAAAAAGAGTACCGGATATTGGTCAACGAATTGGCTCAATACAATCCCGAGCTCTTAGACAAAGTGAGGCTATTGGCCATCTCTAAATCCGACATGTTGGACGCCGAGTTGGAAGCCCAAACAAAAGCGCTATTACCCAACGACATTCCCCATGTTTTTATCTCATCTATAACCGGCAAAGGATTGACGGAACTTAAAGACCTCCTTTGGAAAACGCTAAATCAGGATGCTTGACAAACTGCTTGAATTTGACCGTTGGCTCTTTTTGCTGATCAACGGAGCGCACACTTCCTGGTTGGATAGTGTAATGGTAGCGTTCTCCGCACACTATACATGGATTCCCATCTATCTTTTATTGCTCTTTCTCTTTTTTCGCAACCACTCCCTTAAGCGTGCGTTGTTGGCCATTGGCGCTGTACTCTTGTGCTTTATGCACACTGACCGCACCTCGGTGCTACTCTTTAAAGATGTCTTCTGCCGCCTCCGCCCTACTTACGAACCCACTTTAGAAGGGATGGTCCATCTTTTGGAAAGGCGGGGAGGTCTCTATGGATTTGTATCAAGCCACGCAGCCAATCTCTTTGGCCTATCCACTCTGAGTTGCCTGATTATAAGAAAGAAATGGCTAAACTGGACTCTCTTTACACTCATTTCCTTAGTCGGATACAGCCGTATCTATGTAGGAAAGCACTACCCATTTGATGTGCTCTGCGGCGCCCTTTGGGGCATGCTCATCGGTTGGCTGATTTTTAAACTCTACACATATCTATGCTCCTCATTCTTGACCACCAAACCACCTGCCCCGCCTGGAACTTAGCCGCCGAAGAGTACCTGCTCACCCATTTTACCGACTCGATATTTCGCCTTTGGCGCAACGCCCCCTCTATTATTGTAGGCCGTCACCAAAATACCTGGGCAGAGGTCAATATCCCCTACATTCAACAACACCAAATCCCCATCATCCGCCGCTTGAGCGGAGGTGGCGCCGTCTTTCACGACTTAGGAAACGTCAACTACAGCTTTATGGAGCCCAAACCCCCCGGCGAAGAGAGCTCCGGCACCTTTAAACGCTGCACCCAACCCATCCTCTCAGCCCTCAACCACATAGGCATTGCAGCCTACCTATCGGGCAGAAACGACCTGCTCATCGACGGAAAAAAATTCTCCGGTACCGCCCAATGCCAAATAGGAGGCCGCATCTTACTCCACGGCACCCTCCTATACACCTCCGCCCTCTCAAACTTAAGCCAAGCCCTCCAAGGCCCCCGCACCAAATTCACCCAAAAAGCCGTCCCCTCAACCCCCTCCCCCATATGCAACATCAGCAGCCACATGCAAGACGCCCCACCCATTGAGCAATTCATGGAATATCTATCACAACACCTGTACGGGCAGACCTACGTGTCTGCCCCCTACACCTACACCCCCCAAGACCTCACCGCCATCGAACTCCTCGCCACCTCAAAATACCGCACCCACTTATGGAACTGGGGAGACGAACCCCAATTCTCCCACCAAACCGACCTCAAAACCGACTTTGGCACCCTCCAACTCCACTTTGACACCGACACCAACGGACTCATCTCCCGCATCCACATCTTCGGCGACTACATTAGCAACTTTGAGCGCGAAGCCCTGGAAGCCCGTCTCATAGGCTGCCAGCCAATTGAATCAGCATTGAAACAAGCACTTATATAAAAACCGCCCCATCAACGGGGCGGCTCACTTTTTTTTATGTAGGACTGATTATCATTACTTTTTTCTCATCTTCTCCTTAGTCTTTTTCAACTGCTCTTTGATGATATCCACACATAACGATATCGACTCCTCAAATGATTCGCAATTGCGCTCCACGATAATATCGTTGCCGGGTATTTCGGCTCGCATGGATGCTTTTTTGTTTTGATGGTCAGGCAATAGGCTCAATGTAACGTCCACTGCAATAATCCCTTCAAAAAACTTGTCCAACTTGGCTACTTTGTTATTGATTAGATCAATTAACTTTTTGTCCGCGTCAAATCTGACCGATGTAATTCTAATGTCCATGATATTTAATATATTTGTAAGTTGCTTTTATTCAGTTAAAAAAGCCCGCTGTTACAGGTAGCTGGTGACAAACGAGTGACAAAAAGGGTCATTAATGGCCATTTGACGGGCTTTTCTGACTTCAAAGATACAACTTTTTCCCAAACTGCCAACCTCAACCATTCATCAACTTCTCATAATGGTAGTAAATGTCATCTATTCCGGTCAGTGCCCCTATCTTTTCTCCAATCACTGATGCGACGGTGTCAATCTGAAATGTATATGGTATTAGGTCTTCTATCAACCTTTTACATGACTTATCCGCTGTTTGCTTTACCAAAGAATCTATGTCATCTCGCTGTTTGTGTGTTACGGCTTTAATCACATCACATAAATGATCCATAACAATGGCAGTATCAGCTCCTCCATCAATTGTGCTTTTTAGCTCCCTTATGCTCTCTAAAAGGTTGTTTAACTTACCCGCATCGTGGGTTGACGTTGGCAGCTGGCTACTGTTATTCACCTGCTGGCCTGTCTGGTTAGGGGCTAACATGCTTCACCTGCTTTTTGGATGAGTGATTCAACACAGGCGGCATGGGCATTTTTCCCGCGATTCTGCTCACAAAATTCTGCATAGTCATTTAGGCTACCTGTTGACAAAATGAAGCTGTACGCCCTGTTTTTAGCGTTCATTTCCACATTGAAACATCTGGATAACTCCGTTAGGAGGTCTTCAAAAAGTACTATACCATGTTCATTGTTTACCGGCAAAGTGATGGTTGCCGTCTTTTGCCTGTTTTTAGCCACGGCGGGGCCTTGATTCTTATTGTAACTCATTGATATAAGAATTGTGATAAAAAGATTGCCCACCGTAGGTGTGAGTTACACTTCACGACGGGCGTATAAGTAGCGGATAGTTTCCACGCCGCCACCATAGCGGGCAATCCGTTTTATCGGTTTAAATAAAGTTCTTGGGTTATTTGCCCCGATTGTGAAATGTAACTCAATGGCAAAGGTAGGAAACTTTCCCATACCTGTACCTTTTTTTCCTTTGTTTATCCAAAAATTCTTACTTTTGCAGCAAACTCTTATTATCATGGCAGCAGTAGCAGGAATAAAATATACCAAAAGCACCAATGGAGGCCGGGGCTTTGTCCGCGTCGATTTAGGCATACATGGCGACAATCAGCTGTTAGCGGACTTTCTGGATTTAATTGAAATAGAGGCTTGCATGAATGAACCAAAAAGACCTCTACATGAAATTATTAAGGAACAAAACCAAAAAAGGGGATTAGATGTATAGCGTTGTTGTGGGCTTAAAGGCAGAAAAAGTGTTGGATAAACTGCCTAATGAGTACTACAAATTAATATCCAAACACCTTTTGGAGCTCGAGAAAGACCCCCGCCCCTTTGGGTACAGGAAATTGACAGGCTTTGAGAATCTTTACAGAATACGTGTCGGCGCTTATCGCATCATTTACTCAATCAAAGATAATGTATTGACTGTTGAGGTGATAAAGATTGACCACCGTAGGGACGTTTACAGGTAATCCCACAAAAAGCAGCGCCCAAATGAGAAAGATACCCATTTGAGCGCTGCAATGATTACAGGATTATCTACCTTAACCACATGTTTGCCACAATGTTATCGTAATACTCCTCTTCTTTTTGTTTCTTGAGGGCGCCTAATTTGTTTTCCAACTCCTCTTTTGCCTCTCTTTCAAAGCGTTGTTCTATTGTTTCATTGTTAATTTTTTCCATGATTGTCAAGCTGTTTAAAAAGTTTTTGTAGTTCATCCATAAGCCCATCAGCTTTAACTCTGAGTACTTTAAGATCTTCCAGATGGCTTGCCATCTGGTTTCGATTATTGCCCTCAAGCGGTCTATTTGCAATCAAAGAATTCCAAACATTAAATTCTGCATCAAGCCATTTCCTCTTAGATTCAACGAGTTGCATGTTTTTTACCTTTATCGATTCCCTAATCGATTCTTTTGTTTCCATAAATAATTGATTTTTAATTAGTACTAATATTTTGTTGATTTTTTAATGATGCCCAAGCTTTCTTTAAATGCCTTCCAAAGTCGGTTTTGGCTTCGGGTTCTCGTTTTTGCAATCGCCACGCATTTTCCATGGCTTTGGTGTGAATCTTTTTTTTCATATTATTAATTATTTAAATGATAGACTTTTGTTAGAATCCTGTGATATTCTTTCAACTCCCCAGCCGACAATATCGATAAGTCCCGTATTTGATTTGCCTCAACATGCAAAGGCGGGAACATCTTGAGGTCAGTTACCAAGAGGTAACCTCGTTTCAATGACTGCAAAAGCATGATTTTCATGTCCCTGTCAATTTTAATTATCGCTTCTTTCATGTTCTGATTGTTCTGTGTCGTCAATTCCGTGGTTTTCCCTCATTTGAGCAAACGGATCGTTTACAAATGGCAATAATTCGGGTAGGCGATCCGTGTCTATAAAGCCATCTTTCAGGGCTTTAAGCAACCTGATTTTTAGCTCTCTATCGATTTTAATTTTCATTGCTCAAATCTTTGGTTATTTCTGTAATTATTGCATCCAACTGATAGTCTGTTAGTTTGTTTAGGTCGATCTTTGCTTCTATAGCCTGTTGACGTGGGAGCACGTGATCAATCAACTTGGTCAGTATTGATAACCGTTGGTATGGCTCTAATGCCTTAAGGTCTTTAGCTATTACTCTCCTGTTGTCGTCCAATAACTTTGCTATCCACGCTCTTAAGTCGGCTCCCACTTTATTAGGAGTGCCGCGAACTCTTCCACCTGTCTTCTTACATCCTTTAGTTTTCATTCTATTTTTTTCTACTTTAACCTGAGTTTCGCTTAAGCGACAGCTAAGAACAATTGTGTATCGTTGGTTTTTTGGATGTTAAGCGAGGGTTTTTTGGGGAAGAAACAATAAGCAGTTAGAGCACTTAAAATGTTCATGA
>WQYK01000003.1 GCA_009781275.1 Bacteroidales bacterium
ACCTCACAGGCAAAAACACGCCAGGGCTCATCTTTAGGGTGAAATCCAAAAACCGGCTCCGGAAAGGTTGAAATAGCGTATTCCGATTTGTTGCGGTATGCTTGCTGTAGTGGCGAGGGGATTACTTGGGGGATCGGAGGGGTTTGGATGTCGTACTTGACAAGAGCGTCGGTCAATATTTGGCGTTTCCAATGGAGCTGGGCGGAATAGTTGATGTGCTGCCAGTTGCAGCCGCCGCAGATCCGGGCATGAGGGCAAAAGGGAGTGATGCGGTCGGGAGAGGGCTTTAGCACGTTATGGACAACGCCTTGTCGAAACCCGCGTTGTCTACGTAAAATCTCAATCTCTGCCTCTTCCCCAGGAATGGCGTTGTCGGCATAGATCTGTTTGGGGGCTTGGGACTCTGCGTCTGCAATGCCGGCGGCACGGCCACCGGAGTGCATATGGGTAAAATGCGCATGCCGCAGCATCTTATTCAATGCGTTTGTCTATGAGGTACTTGTTTCGCTCCGAGCTGTTTCTCGAGACCAATTCGCCCAAGAATCCGGCCAAAAAGAGCTGCATGCCTACAATCAGGGCTACCAAGGCTATGTAAAAGAGGGGCTGGTCGGTGACGGCGCGGTATTTGAGTCCTTGCGACTGGGCAATTAGTTTGTTCACAATAATGATGAGGGAGCAGACAAATCCCGTCAAAAAGGTGAGGGAGCCGATCAGTCCAAAAAAGTGCATCGGCTTTTTGCCGAATTTGGATAGAAACCAAAGGGTGAGCAGGTCTAAATATCCGTTTACAAAGCGGTTGAGTCCAAATTTGCTTTTTCCGTACTTTCGCGCCTGATGTTGCACCACTTTTTCTCCGATGCGGCCAAATCCGGCTGTTTTGGATAGATAAGGGATATAACGATGCATATCTCCATAGACTTCTATGCTCTTTATCACCTCTTTACGATATGCTTTGAGGCCACAGTTCATGTCGTGTAATTTGACCCCCGTAACCATTCTGGCGGTGGCGTTGTAGAGCTTGGAGGGGATGTTTTTGGTGAATATGCCGTCGTGGCGCCTCTTTTTCCAGCCCGATACCAAATCGTAATTTCCGCTCCGAATCATGCGGTAAAGCTCGGGAATCTCATCGGGGCTATCCTGCAGGTCGGCGTCCATGGTGATGACCACGTCGCCTTTGGCCGCTTCAAAACCGCAATAGAGCGCCGCCGACTTTCCGTAATTTCGTCTAAAGCGGATTCCTTTTACGTGGGGGTCAGATTGTGCCCGCTCTTCTATCAAACCCCACGAGCCGTCGTTGCTGCCGTCGTCAATCAAAACCACTTCGTAACGTATGGATAAAGAAGCCAATGCAGCGTGAATCCAATTGATCAGCTCAGGCAACGATTCGCGCTCATTGTAGAGGGCAATGACAATGGAAAGATCCATGCTCTTTTAATCTTCAATCTCTTCGTCAAAAATAGGTTCTGCCTTTTTAGCAAAGCCGGCTAAGATGGCCGAGATAATCAACGCCAAGATGGTGTAAACCAAAAAGGGTGAGATGGACACAATCACAGGCAAGTTTTTATTGATGAGGTCAAGTGTTGCCTGATCCACGGGATACTGAGTCATGGTTTGCTGAACGACCTGAAGGGTTTTTTCAATGGCGTCGGGAAAGAGATAGAGGTAATGAACAAGAAGGTAACATGCAATTACAACGTTGGAACAGAGCGATACCGCAAAGCCGTAACCAAAAGCATTGCCATAGGTATACGACTCTTGTTCTTGCCCGAATCCCTTTACAAAGTGGTAGAGCAGACCTACCGTTGCGATAAATTTAATGAGTCCGATCAAAAAGCCAACCACGCGGCTCTCCATGGGAAACGCAGCCATAAACAAAGTGTAAACAATGGTAATAAGAGACAACATAAGGCCATTTGCAGCGGCTGAACTCCAGAAGTTTGCTTTCATAGTCAAATAATTTTTTGCCAAAGGTATGCAAAAAATTCCTAATTTTGCAGTTTCAACTTTAAATCATGATCACAATCACATTTCCCGATGGAAGTTCCCGCGTTTACAAGTCCGGAGTTACGGGCCTGGACATTGCCAAAAGCATCTCCCCCCGTTTGGCTGCAGAGGCGTTATGCATGAAGGTCGGCGGTCAACTTTTTGATGTAAACAAACCGATTGATACTGACGCTGTTGTCACTTTTTATAAATGGGAGGACGATGAGGGCAAGCAAACCTTTTGGCACTCCTCATCCCACTTAATGGCCGCGGCGTTAGAAAAGCTCTATCCGGGAGTCAAATTTGGAATTGGTCCCGCCGTAGAAAACGGATTTTATTACGATGTGGATTTAGGCGATAAGGGCATCACCGAGGCCGATTTGGCTAAGGTTGAGAACGCCATGCTTGAGATGGCCAAGGAGAAACATCCTTTTGTACGTCAAGATATAAGCAAAACGGAGGCCATCAAAAACTACAGCGACAAAGGGGACGAATATAAGTGCGAACTCCTTCACGACCTGACAGACGGAACCATCTCATTTTACACCAACGGAAGTTTCACCGACTTATGTCGCGGTCCCCATATCCCCGATACCTCGGTCATCAAGGCGATTAAACTCACCTCAATTGCAGGCGCATACTGGCGTGGAGACCAAAACCGCAAGATGCTCACCCGCATCTATGGAATCACTTTTCCCAAAAAGAGCATGTTAGACGAGCACCTGTTGATGTTGGAAGAGGCCAAAAAACGTGACCACAGAAAATTGGGAAAAGAGCTGGAACTCTTCGCATTCTCTCAGCGGGTCGGGCAGGGCCTACCGCTCTGGCTTCCCAAAGGCGCCGCACTCAGGGAGCGTTTGGAGAACTTTTTAAAAGCGGTGCAAAAGACACACGGATACCAGCAGGTGATGACGCCCCACATTGGCCAAAAAGAGTTGTGGGTCACATCCGGCCATTTTGAAAAGTATGGCAAGGACTCATTCCAGCCCATCGCTACACCTCAGGAGGGCGAAGAGTTCTTACTCAAGCCCATGAACTGCCCTCATCATTGCGAGATCTACAAGACCAAACCACGCTCCTACAAAGACTTGCCGGTACGATATGCAGAATTTGGCACCGTCTATCGCTACGAGCAGAGCGGTGAGCTGCACGGCCTGACCCGCGTACGCGGCTTTACCCAGGACGACGCCCATATCTTCTGTCGCCCCGACCAGCTCAAAGAGGAGTTCTGCAAAGTGATCGATATTGTCCTCTATATCTTTAAAACCCTCGATTTTAAGAATTACACGGCACAAATCTCGTTACGTGACCCCCTTGACCAAAAGAAGTACATTGGCAGCGACGAGAATTGGGACAAGGCAGAGAGCGCCATCATGGAGGCTGCCCAGGAGAGAGGACTTCAAACCGTTGTAGTAAAGGGAGAGGCCGCTTTTTATGGCCCCAAGCTCGACTTTATGGTCAAAGACGCCATTGGCCGCAAGTGGCAATTGGGCACCATTCAGGTCGACTACAACCTTCCAGAGCGCTTTGACTTGGAGTATGTGGGTTCAGACGACAAACGGTACCGCCCTGTGATGATCCACCGCGCCCCCTTTGGCTCGATGGAGCGTTTTGTAGCCGTTTTAATTGAACATACAGGCGGAAAATTCCCCCTTTGGCTCACTCCCGACCAGGTGGTGATCCTTCCTATTAGTGAGAAATTCAACGATTTTGCAAAAAAAGTTTGCAATTTCCTGAATAATTCCGATATTCGCGCCGCCGTAGACGACAGAAATGAGACCATCGGCAAGAAGATCAGGGAGAACGAACTCAAGCGGATTCCCTATCTTTTGGTCGTTGGAGAAAAGGAAGAGGCCGCAGATTTGGTGTCGGTACGGAAGCAGGGAGAAGGAGACAAGGGTCAAATGTCAGCCCAAGACTTTGCCGCCATGCTCACAGACGAGATTAACAAACTAACTGAATCATTGACATAATTTAAAAAGAACTAAATAACCATTAATTTTTTACAGCTATAGCCACACCGTATAAACCCTACCCATCCGGAGTTGTTAAAAGAAATCAACCTAACAACAAAGGGCGCAATTTTCCACCTCAGCAACAAGAGGAGGGACCCAAAGTAAACAGAGAGATCACAGCCCCTTACGTGCGCTTGGTCGGAGAAAACATCTCTGAAGCGGGAATTTTTTCGTTTTCAGAAGCACTAAAGAAGGCAGAGGCATTAGAGTTGGATCTGGTGGAGATATCCCCCCAAGCCGACCCACCGGTGTGTAAAATAATCGACTACCAAAAATACCTCTACCAGCGGAAAAAGAAGGCAAAAGAGATGAAGGCCAACGCCTCCAAAGTCATCATCAAAGAAATACGCTTTGGCCCCAACACCGACGAGCACGACTACCAGTTCAAACTCAAACACGCCCAGGGTTTCCTGACTGAGGGAGCAAAAGTCAAAGCCTACGTCTTCTTCAGAGGCCGCTCCATCCTCTTCTCCGACCAGGGCGAAAAACTCCTCCTCCGCTTTGCCGTCGACCTCGAAGAGTGGGGTAAAGCCGAACAAATGCCCAAACTGGAAGGAAAACGCATGATCATGATGCTCGCCCCCACCAAAAAAAAATAACACATAATTCATAAACATAACAACAATGCCCAAGATCAAAACCAATTCCGGCGCCAAAAAGCGCTTCGAACTCACCGGCACCGGAAAGGTAAAGCGTAAACACGCCTACAAGAGTCACATTCTGACCAAAAAAACCATCAAACAAAAGCGCAACCTCACCTACTCCGCGTTGGTAGACACCACCGACGAAAAACGGATCAAAGGCTTATTGGTCGCCTAATTATTTAATCACCTGAATGCTCAGCAGAAAAGATTCTCAACAGAGGAGAGCGCTGACATTCTTAAAACAACAAATGTATGCCCAGATCGGTAAATTCGGTAGCCTCAAGAGCGCGCCGTAAAAAAATTCTCAAACTCACCCGCGGTAACTTTTTGGCCCGCGCCAACGTATGGACAGTCGCCAAAAACACCTATGAAAAAGGCCTCACCTACGCCTACCGCGACCGCAAAAACAAAAAGCGCACCTTCCGCGCACTGTGGATTCAACGCATCAACGCCGCCGCCCGCCAGCACGGCATGAACTACTCTGAATTCATGGGCAAGGTGCTCAAAGCAGAAGTAGGCTTAAACCGCAAAGTTTTGGCCGACTTAGCCATGAACAATCCCCAAGCCTTTGAGGCAGTAATCAATAAAGTAAAATAGTGCAAAAAATTAGAGCAATAGGCGCCAACAAGTGGTTTAAGTTTGCCCTCTGGGGCGCCTTATATGCCCTCTGGGTCATCTGGTTAGGAAACTACTGGTGGCTGTTGGGCCTATTGATCGTTTTTGACCTCTATATCACCAAAAAGGTCAAGTGGGCCTTTTGGAAAAAACGCTACAAGGAGGGCGAAAAGCGAAACTTTTGGCTCGACTGGTTAGACGCCATCATCTTTGCCCTCGTTGCCGCCACCTTTATCAAGATGTTTTTCATAGAGGCCTACGTGATCCCCACCGGCTCCATGGAGCGCAGCTTGATGACGGGCGACTATCTCTTTGTGAGCAAGGTAAGATACGGCCCCAAAGTTCCCCAAACCCCTTTGTCCATTCCTTTGATCCATAACGTGACTCCGGTGATTGGCGGTGAGTCTTACCTCACATGGATACAAAACGACCACCGCAGGATGGCCGGTTACTCCAAGGTAAAACGGAACGATATTGTGGTCTTTAACTTCCCCCACGGAGACACCGTGCTCACACAGGCCCCCTCCATAGACTACCACATGTATGCACGCTCTTACGGCAGGAACCTCACCATCCAAAAGTTTGGTCCTATAGTAGCCCGGCCTGTGGATAAAAGAGACCACTACGTAAAGCGCTGTGTGGCCATACCCAGAGACTCCTTAGAAGTGAAGAACGGATGGATATTCATCAATGGGGTGGCTCAGGAGCCGCTTCCCGGCATTCAAAACACATACGAGGTGATTACCAATGGAGTAGCTATCAATGAGCGCATTTTAGATCGAATGGGACTCTCCCTTTCGGAAGTCTACTATGACCCCTACTTGTCGGGTTACCCCGCTCTGGCGCTGACCTTGGAAAATGTAACGGAGGTAAAGAACCTCAGCAACGTAACAGAGGTACGGCCCAACATTGACGACTACCCGCCCGATTACCCCGACAGTCCCCTAACCATCTTTCCCTTCACAGAAAATTTTCAATGGACACGAGACCAATATGGCCCGCTCTGGATTCCCAAGGCAGGCGTGACCGTTGAACTCACACTTGATAACCTCCCCCTATACAATCGAATAATTAGTGTATATGAACGTAACGAGCTAAAGATAAAGGAGGAGCAAATCTACATCAACGGAGCGCCTGTTGACCACTATACCTTTAAGATGGATTACTACTTCATGATGGGAGACAATCGTCATAACTCATTGGATTCACGCTATTGGGGCTTTGTACCGGAGGATCACATTGTGGGCTCTCCTTCCTTTATATGGTTTTCAACAGACAGTTATAAGGCTTTTCCTAAAAATATCCGGTGGAAAAGATTGTTTAGAGGGGCATAAAATTTTGCAGTTTCAAAAAATATTCAGATATTTGCAGCCCCAAAAATGGGGAGAGTTAATCATTATACAGTAGAGAAATGGCACGAGTTTGTCAAGTTACAGGAAAAAAGAGGATGATTGGGAACAACGTATCGCATTCGGTTCGTCGTACCAAGAGGGAGTTTGCTCCCAACCTAAGAGTAAAGCGTTTTTGGTTTGAAGAAGAGAAACGCTTTGTTACGCTAAAAGTCTCCGCAGCGGGGCTTCGCACCATCTATAAAAACGGTTTGAGCGCAACTTTAAAAGAAGCTCAGGCAAATGGATTAGTTAACGTTGTGTAATTGTTTGAGTTATGGCTAAAAAAGGAAAAGGCAACCGGATTCAGGTAATTTTAGAGTGCACCGAGCAAAAAGAGAGCGGTGTTCCGGGCATCTCCCGCTACATTACCACCAAAAATAAGAAGAACACCACCCAAAGGTTGGAACGTAAAAAATACAATCCTTTTATGAAAAAGACAACTGTTCATAAAGAAATCAAGTAATCATTTAGTAAAACTTAGTACGTCATGGCAAAAAAAGCAGTAGCAACTTTTGGCGGTAGCAAGGTCTCCGTTAAAAATGTAGTGAAATGTATCCGTTTGGTGCGCTCCAATCGCTCCGGCGCTTACGCCTTTAAAGAGGAGATCGTGCCGATTGATCAGGTAAAAGATTTTTTTGGGGAACAGCAATAGGCACAATTTGAATAGAGATATTTGACAAGCCGCTTCAAGCAATGGAGGCGGCTTTTGTCTTTTGATCAATCTTGTTTACCTTTGCGGATTATAAACACGATTATGGCTTTATTCGGATTATTTTCATCCAAACCAAAGGACACCGATTCACAGGAGCATGAGGCGCTAAAGCGTGGATTGGAAAAGACCAAAACAGGTATTTTTGAACGGATTTCAAGGGCGGTAGTGGGTAAATCCAAGGTGGATGACCAACTGTTAGACCAATTGGAAGAGGCGCTGATTGCCTCCGATGTGGGGGTGGAGACCACCCTTAAGATCGTTGAACGGATTGAGAGGAGGGTCGCCAAGGACAAGTACATGAATACCGCCGAGCTTCAATCAAAACTCAGAGAGGAGATAGAGGCGTTGCTGACCGAGGGAGTCAACCAGGCTGGAGAAGCGACCCCGTTTGACTTCTCCAAAAAACCCTACGTGGTGATGGTGGTAGGGGTGAACGGAGTGGGCAAAACCACGACGATTGGAAAGTTGGCAGCCCAACTCAAAGAGGCGGGAAAAAGCGTGGTGCTTGGAGCAGCGGACACCTTTCGCGCAGCAGCGGTAGAGCAATTGACCATTTGGAGCGAACGGGCGGGTGCAACCATTGTCAAGCAAAAGATGGGCGCCGACCCTGCATCGGTAGCTTTTGATACCGTTGCCTCTGCAGTAGCACAAAAGGCAGACGTAGTACTGATTGATACGGCCGGCCGGCTTCACAATAAAATCAACCTTATGAACGAGTTGACCAAGATTAAAAACGTGATGCAAAAAGTCATACCCGACGCCCCGCACGAAGTACTTTTGGTTTTGGACGGCTCCACCGGACAAAACGCCTACCAGCAAGCCAAAGAGTTCACCCGCGCTACAGAGGTAACGGCTTTAGCCGTTACTAAATTAGACGGCACAGCCAAAGGCGGCGTTGTGATTGGCATCTCCGACCAATTTAAAATCCCCGTAAAGTTCATCGGCGTTGGCGAGAAAATCGGCGACCTTCAACCATTCGACAAACACTCATTCGTCGCATCATTATTCGAATAACCGCACGGGCGGGTTTCAAACCCGCCACAACAAAAAAACGATATACATGAAAATTTCCCACAACTGGTTAAAAACCTACATCAAAATAGATGAACCTCCCCACAAATTGGCAGAAATCCTCACCTCCATTGGCTTAGAAGTAGAGGGCTTTGAAGTGGTAGAGCAGACCCCCGGAGGTCTGGCCGGAGTATTCACCGGAGAGGTGCTCACTTGCGCCCCTCATCCCAATGCAGATAAGTTGCATGTGACCGAAGTCTCCATAGGAGAGGGCGATCCCCTGCGTATTGTATGCGGAGCTCCCAACGTAGCCGCAGGACAAAAAGTGCTGGTAGCCACCCTTGGCGCCGAGCTCACCTTCTCTACAGGTGAAAAACTCACCATGAAACGAGCCAAAATCAGAGGAGAGGAGTCGTGTGGCATGATTTGTGCGGAGGATGAGTTAGGGTTAGGAACTTCCCATGAGGGCATCATCGTGTTGCCCCCCGACACGCTTGTGGGTCTGCCGGCCAAAGAATACTTGCAGTTAGAGGAGGATGTGGTATTTGAAATCGGTCTGACCCCTAATCGGATAGACGCTGCGTCGCATATTGGCGTGGCAAGGGATTTGGCTGCCTGGTGTCAGGCGCAGGGAGCAAAAACTCCGTACAGCCGTCCCTCCGTAGACGCCTTTACTCCCGGAAGCATTGCTGGCGTGGCGGTAGAGGTGGAGGCAACGGACGGTGCGCCGCGATACGTTGGTTTGACATTGGACAGCATCAAGGTGGCGCCTTCTCCGGAGTGGTTGCAACGCCGTTTGCAAACCATTGGCATCCGCCCCATCAATAACGTGGTGGATATTACCAACTACGTTTTGCACGAAACGGGACAACCCCTGCACGCCTTTGACCGTGACCACGTAGACGGAGACATTGTAAAGGTTCGTTATGCGTATGAAGGGGAGAAGTTTACAACCTTAGACGGGGTA
Source organism: Bacteroidales bacterium (assembly GCA_009781275.1). Classification (GTDB taxonomy): domain Bacteria; phylum Bacteroidota; class Bacteroidia; order Bacteroidales; family UBA932; genus WRBG01. The sequence continues at coordinate 9,339 of WQYK01000003.1, forward strand.
GTGCGCGTGTTGTCTTCTCAGGATTTAATGATTTGCAATGCCTCAACGCCCATGTGCATGGCGGGTATCTTTGGAGGCGTATTGTCAGGAGTGACGGAGCAAACCACGTCGATCTTTTTGGAGAGCGCCTATTTTAATCCAACCACCATACGAAAAAGTTCCAAGCGCCATGGAATCAAAACAGACGCATCGTTCCGTTTTGAACGTGGCGCCGATCCCGATATGGCTCTTTACGCCCTGAAACGCGCTGCGCTTCTCTTAGAGGAGATTGCAGGCGCCAAGGTAGTCAATGCCCCCATTGATCTCTATCCCCGTCCCGTTACACCGCCTGAGGTGGTGTTGGCGTGGGAGCCTCTCTTTGCGTTGATAGGAGCAAGGTTAGACAAATCTAAGGTAAAGGCGATTTTAGAGGGGTTGGAGTGTGAGGCCATAGCTGAATGTGACGCTTCGATGACCGTGCGCGTACCCCTTTACCGGGTGGACGTGACAAGGGCTTGCGATTTGGCAGAAGAGATATTGCGGATTTGGGGGTACAACCAGGTGGCAATTCCCGATCGAGTATCCGCCTCCGTCACCCCCCAGTTAACTCCAGACCCCGAGAGGGTGAAGGCCAAGATGGAGAACCTCTTTGTGAACAACGGTTTTTATGAAATCATGTGCAATTCGCTTTGTTCCTCCGGATGGTATGAGAATTTAACCACTTTTCCTCCGGAGCGATTGGTCCGCCTGCTTAACCCCCTCAGCTCCGACCTCAACGCCATGCGTCAAACACTTTTGTTGGGCGGCTTAGAGGTGATTGCCTACAACATGAACCGGCAGCAATATGACCTGCGCCTCTTTGAATCGGGTAACGTATACGATTATCATCCGGATAAAAAGGAGGATGGACTCAAAGCATATCGGGAGTCGCCAAGGGTGGCCGTGTGGATGACCGGCCTGGCCGAGCCCCAGCAGTGGAGGCAAACCGCACGCGCTTCGCACTTCTTCTCCCTTAAAGGTTATGTAGAAAAGCTCTTTGCCCAGCACGGCCTCTCCACCCTTGGGATGGAGTGTGGCGAGCCGCCTGAGGACTTTTTTTCCCAGGGGCTGCAGTACACATTAAACGGAAAGGTGCTGGCATATTTGGGTGTCATTCAAAAAAAGATATTACACCACTTTGGAATCAAACAGGAGGTCTATGCCGCAGAGATATGTTGGGATGTGCTCTTTAAGGCGCTTAAGGGACAGAAAGTCACCTACGCAGAGCTGCCCCGCTATCCCGAAGTACGCCGCGACCTTGCATTGGTGTTGGACGAGGAGGTCCATTACAACGACTTGCACCGCATCGCGTTTCGAACCGAACGCCGCCTGCTCAAGCGTGTGACGTTGTTTGACGTATACCGCGGAGAGAAGCTTCCTGCAGGTAAAAAACAGTATGCTATGGGGTTCGTGTTGCAAGATTCCGAAAAAACATTGACGGATCAGGCGGTTGATGTGGTGATGTCAAAATTGTTGGATGCTTTTGAAAAGGGAACGGGGGCCGCGTTACGATAGCAAAGGCAAAGGCACCGTAATGTAATGATACAAAACATAAAGAAATACACCTCCTTAGTAGTCTTTGCACACACCGTCTTTGCGTTGCCGTTTGCCCTGATCGCCTTAACCATGGCATACATGGCGGCGCCTCCGGCGCGTCCTGCGCTGTTGCTGTTTCAGGCGTTGGTGTGTATGGTGACGGCGCGCAACAGCGCCATGAGTTTCAACCGCTATGCCGACCGTTTGATCGACGCCCAAAACGAGCGAACCAAAAACCGAGAACTCCCTTCGGGGAAGCTGTCGCCGCGGGCTGTGCTTCTCTTTTTTGGGGTTAATGTAGTGCTATTCCTGTTGTGCAGTTTGAGTATCAACCGGCTCTGCTTCTATTTGGCTTTTCCTGCGCTGGTTGTGCTGTGCGGCTACTCCTATACCAAGCGTTTTACATGGCTCTGCCACTTTGTGTTGGGGGCAGCGCTTGCCATTGCGCCTGCAGGCGCCTATATTGCGGTAACGGGAACCATTACCCTCCCTATATTGTGGCTCTCCGCCATGGTGGTCCTATGGGTCGGCGGTTTTGACATTCTCTACTCCCTGCCTGACGAAGAGCACGACCGAAGCCACGCTCTCCACTCTATTCCCCAATATTTTGGCAGAAAAAGGGCGCTCTATATTTCCGGGGGATTGCACCTCATGGTGTTGCCCCTGATGGCGCTCTTTGGGCTGAGCGCCTCGTTGGGTTGGTGTTTTTGGGTGGCTTCGTCCGTTTTTACGGGGCTGCTCATCTACCAGCATGCCATCGTTTCTGTCCGCGACATATCCAAACTGAACAGGGCATTTTTTACCACCAACGGGGTAGCGTCGGCGCTCTTTGCGCTGTTGACGATTGCAGATTTGCTGCTATAGTTGTTCAGGGTTGGGTTCGGTTTTTTTTCTGCGCCCAAAGATTCTGTTTACCAGCTCGCGAAAGGTGTTAAACTCCTCCTGATAGATCACGCCGAGGCCGTTGCGCTGGGTGTTGTCCATGTCAAAGTAGTTGGAGTATTGATCGGCGGAGTGAGAGAAGGCTTTGACGCGAAAGTTTCCGTTGTCGGTGAGTTTTACTTCGATGTCGACGTTTCCGGCCACATCACCGGTGGCTCCGGCTGCTTGGGTGTTTCCTACGTTTCCGTTTACTACCAAGCGGTTGTTAAAAAGTTGTGTCGATATGGCCACGTCATAAATATCCCTTCCGGCGCCTCCGGGTTGGTAGTTAAACCCCACGTCCAACGGGATATTAAGCTGGCCAAAGATGTTATTGAGCTGATTTGACAAGATTTCGGTGGCGTTGGAGTAGAGAATCGAGGTGTTGTTTACAATTCCCGATTGCTGGTCGGGGATAAAACTTCCGGAGACCAGCAGCGCCATAAATTGGCGTATCTTTTTATCATCGGGCGTAAATGCTGCCTGAACCCGGGAGCGTGTATCGGGCGCCAAATCTGCAACATCAATGTTAAAGTCGAGGTTAGGGTTCATCATGTTTCCCGTCATCCGGATCTGACACTCCACATCCCTGAGGGTAGCCACGGCGCTGTTGTCGGCAAGCAGCGTGCTCACCGATGCCTTGGTGCGGTAGGCGGCGGTCATATCTAAGTTGGTCTTGAGGATGTCGCCGTTAAAGGTGATCTTTCCACCGGGTGTAATAAAGAACTTTTTGGTCAATATTCCCTGAAGAATAAAGAGGTAATCTCCGCTGGAGATGGTATAGTCCCCAAAAACCTCAAAGAGGTTTCTCGACTGATCAAATCCGATCGAAAGTACTCCGGCCCCAACCCCATTGATCACGTCTCCTGTTGCTTTGTTGATCTCGATCATCATGGCGGCATCCGGCGTCACTTCTGCGTTAAGGGTGACCAACAGTTGGGTCGGTTCCCTTACCCTCTCTTTGCTTCTGAGAATGTCAAGAGGGTCTAAGATCTCTGTTTTTGGCATGTCTTCCTGAGGGGCAACAAATGTGAGAAAGGCGCCTTGCTTTGCCTCAGACGCTTGAGAGAGCGGAATGTGGAGCGTGGTATTCTTGGCGGTTTTGGCTAAAATATCAAGCCCTGCCTGCCTAAAGTTACCGGTGGCAAGCAGTCGGCCTGAGGCAAAAACATCGCCGTAAAAGGTATCGTTATCCTTTTCTGTGGTGGCCAAACAGAGCATGTTTGTGAAATCGACAGAGGCGTCAATAGTGATCTCTTTAAAGTGGCGATACTTCATGCCTCCGTTGACATAGCCTCTGTTTCCATAGCGATCTGTCAACAACGCATTTTGAGCTGTAAAACCGTTTTCGTGCAGGACGATTGGGCCGTTCAAGAGGTAGGGGACTTTGGTAAAGTTAACCATAAAGCCCACATCGGCCACCTGAAGGCGTTCCGAAACGAGTGAGAGATTGGGAACCATACCGCTCAGGTTTGCGCTTCCGGAGATCGTGCCATCCATATTCGAAACCATCGATCCAAGAAAGGGCTCAAAGTATGTCACCGAAAAATTTTTAAACTCGGCATTAAGATTCAGGTATTTGTTGTCCGGATAATAAAAACCCCCAACGAGAACAGGCGTCTTTCCCTGCAACATGTTTTGGGCATCGATTCTAAAGCGTTGTGTTGGGTGATCCCAAATGCAAGCTAAGGTGATCTCTCCGCCTTCGTGTTCGTTTACAAATAAGTTTGTCCCCTTTACATCCATTGAAAATTGTCTGTTTCCGTAAAAATCGATCACCTGAGCGTCACCTGTTAAGAGTCCCGAAAAGCGATAAGGCGATTTTTTTAAAAAGAGATTGACGAGAGAGAAGTCAAACTGATGAAGCGCCAAATGAAGCGTATCGGATTGCTCTTTATCCAGGACGCCATTCACCGTAAGCGATTGCGCAAAGTTATGAAGGGTAAGGTCTTGAAACTGTATATTTTTTGGATTGATAAGAATTTCAGAAGGATCAAGCTCCCATCGCTGACGGTTGATGATAAAGTGGGATGGTTTGACGTTGACCGCTATATTGGGACCTCCGTTTTCGTGTGCTTCTCCAAAAAAGATATGGGCGTTTACTTCGCCTCCGCTGTTTTCTCCCACCCAGTTGGTGTAATCGAGTCGGGCGTCGATGTTGTTTTGGGCGGTTTCTAACTGGATGCTGACGGTATCAATAAGCTGTCCAAAAGCATAGAGATCTGTGGCTGAAACTTTGGAGTTTAGCTTTAAGTCATTGCCGGAATAGTTGATAGAGATATTGTTTGCTTTTTGTTCCCTGTAACGAATGTATTTTGAGTGGAAGAAGCACGATAACAAATCGTTTGAACCAAGGCTTGCGGTTAGGTGCGTTCCGGGGGCAATAAAGAGGCCGGGCAGGGCAAGCTGTCCTATGGCCAGCATATCAAGAATGGTCACATCAAGGTGATATTGCCGGCAGGGGGATTCTACATGCACCGGCACAAAAAAGTTGGGCAGGTATCTCGACAGTGCATGGTGCCGCAAGTCCTTGATGAACTTTGTAATTCCCTCGCTTCCAGTGTAGTCTGCTTTTGCAAAAGGAGCCGATAGCTCAAACCGGTAAGATGAGTCGCGTACATGCGAATCGATATGGATGGCGCCAAGGTTGTATTTTCCCAAGCTGTTGGTATAATCGGCCTCTTGGACCATAATGGTGCCAACCACGTCTCCCTCCACACTGCGTTGGAAATTGGCGCGGATGGAGCCGGAGAGGAGCGAAACGGAGTCACGGGCATCGATCCCAATAGCGGCTAAGTCGGCAAACCCGATTTTGGTATGAAAGTCGTAACGGGCAGTCTGATTTGGTTGAAACTCCCTGTAATTGAGGTTAGCCAATCCCTGAAAAATAAAATTAAGGTTGGGGTCGCTGCACACAACTCGTCCGTCAAAACGATGACCTCCGTATGATCCGACAGCAAAAATATGAGAGAACGGATAGTCGTTGATCACTATTTTGTTGATACGCAAACTGTCTATCTTGGCCTCCACTCCGCCTTGGAGGGCGCTTTTAAGGATGGCGTGTGTGTGGGTGTACATGGTGAGCGCTCCAAATGGCCTTCCCATGATGGGTTCCAGGTTCAGTTCCTTAGTCTCTAAACGTCCGTTGATATGAAACCCCTCCCCCTTTTCCTGATGGAGCATGGTGTCAAAATAGAGCGATCCCATATCTGTAGCAAGGGCTCCATTGGCTGCAAAGTTGGTCAGCAAGCCGGCCAAGCGCCCTTCAAACTTAAGGGAGGTGGGCGGAGGAATGAGCTGTGTGATTTGGTCGGGATTGGTTCCGTTGATCTGAAAGAGGATTTGCGCCAGGTCGCCCACCTGTGAATGGAGCCGGTGGATGTCTAAAAAGGCGGTGGTGATCGAAACATCGGGAAGTCCGCGCACCCTAAAATCAACATCCACAGAGGTGGCTCCGCTTACCGACTCAACGATCATTCCGTTGCTCATCAAATTGCGCACAGGGCCCTCGGCATGGCCCGAAATGTACATAGACAAACGGTTGTTTTCAAGCGCAGGCGCATAGTAGGAGAGGGAGCAGAAAGAGAGCAAGGTACGGGTAAAGTTGGCTTCCAACCGCACACTGTCAACAAAGGATCTAAAATCTTTTGCACTGTTATAGTGCATGCTAAAACGGTCCGCTTTCACCTCTGACCATGGGTCCCTGGCCACTAAGTTTAGAACGCGTGTCTCTCTGCCCGATACGGTCACATTGCCTGTGATGCCGTTAATGATGTAGCCGCTTTTTTCTTTGCCGGTCAAGTTTTTGAGGGTGCAGGAGAGCACGCCGTTTTCAAAACGAACATTTGTAACGTCTATGTTGATGTGCGATACGTCTAAGTTAGAGAAGTCCATCACTGTGGGAAAAGCGACCTGTCGCGAACGTCGTTCGTTTTTTAGGGTAAACCTAAAGTCTTTAAGGGAAAAATCCGTTAAAGAGAGCTCAAAGGGTGGGGGAATGGTGTCCCGCTCGTCCCTCCTCCCCTTTTGAATTTTAAAAACGCGCTCTAAGTTGGTTTGTCTCTCTTCGATCTCCAAGTGAAAGACTCCACCCTGCAACAATACCCTTTGGAGGGACGCTTTGGAGGCAAAGGGATTGAAGTGAGTAAGGGTTACAGAGAGTTTATTGGCGTGAAGAAGTGTGTCGGTTGGGGAAGAGAAAATTTGTACATTCCCAAGAATCAATTTTTTAAAAAAAACAAAATAGACCTTTTCGACCGAAACTTCTGTATTGAGTTTTTGGGACAACACCCTAGCCGCACGTTTGGAAAGCGCTGTTTGTGTGGACGGTAACTGCAACGCCAGCCAAGCCGCAACCGGAATCAGGGCGATCACAATGACGACAATAAGCGCTATTTTTCTGAAAATCTTGATAACAATCAATTTTTAAAAATAAAACGTACAAAAATAGTTAAAATGCAATAATAATTACGCAACTTTGCAGATTGTAACACATTATTTATTGAGATTATATGGCGATAACGATTCTGGGGATCGAATCATCTTGCGACGACACCTCTGCGGCAGTAATCAGGGACACATTGTTGCTGTCAAATGTAATGGCTTCGCAAGAGGTGCACAGGGTGTACGGAGGCGTAGTTCCTGAACTGGCTTCACGTGCACACCAACAAAATATTGTTCCAGTGATAGTCAGGGCATTACAATTGGCAAATGTAGAAAAGGAGGAGATTGACGCCATTGCTTTTACACGTGGACCTGGGTTATTGGGGTCGTTGTTAGTGGGCGCCTCCTTTGCCAAAGGGTTGGCGTTGTCGTTAATGAGGCCGTTGATTGAGGTGAACCACCTGACCGGCCATGTGCTCTCCCACTTTGTAAGGCTTCCCGAGGACGACACGGAGCCCCCGCGGTTTCCCTTCCTCTCCCTCTTGGTGTCGGGCGGACATACACAGATCTTGCAGGTCAATGACCCGCTTCACTACGTCATATTGGGGCAGACCATTGACGATGCGGTAGGTGAGGCGTTTGACAAGGGCGCCAAAATAATGGGGTTGGGTTATCCCGGCGGCCCCGTGGTCGATAAGTGGGCAAAAGAGGGCAATCCGTTGGCATTTAAGTTTGCCAAACCGCGGATAGAGGGTTTGGACTTTAGCTTTAGCGGCATCAAAACCTCGTTGCTCTACTTTCTTCGCGATCAATTGGCGGATAACCCTCAATTTATTGAGCACCACCTTGCCGATTTATGCGCATCATGGCAACTGCACCTCATCGATATTTTGACAGATAAATTGATCAAAGCAGTCAAAGAGACAGGCATCACCCGAATCACTTTGGCAGGAGGAGTATCTGCCAACTCGGGCCTGCGCACACGCATGCAAACAGAGGCCAAACAGAGAGGCTGGGAGCTCTTTTTGCCCCCGATCCGCTTTACCACCGACAACGCCGCCATGATTGCCGTAGCAGGTTATTTTAAATATAAAGAGGGACTTACATGCGAATTAGACGTGGCGCCGGTATCACGTGCCGGTGAAATGTCTAAATAATCCCATTTTTTGGATATTAAAAAAATAAATCCGTTCTTTGTAGATTATATAAACTGATAATTCCTTTATCCAATGAAAATAGAAAAAAACAGGGTGGTCGCCCTCACTTACGACCTTGAGGTAGACAACGAGATTATTCAATCCGTAAAACAAGAGCAGCCCATGGAGTTCGTCTATGGCACCGGCTATCTTCTCCCCAAATTTGAGGAGCACATCCTTCACAAAGCAGCAGGAGATCGTTATGAATTTACCCTTTGTGCAGCAGACGCCTACGGAGAGGAAGATCCGGAGGCGTTTGTGGAGCTGCCCAAAGAGATTTTTGAGGTAAACGGTGTCATTAAGCCCGGCTTACTGACTGTAGGCCGCACACTGCCCATGACCGATTCGGAAGGTAACCGCCACAACGGTACCATTGACGAGGTGCGTGAAGATGTTGTTGTTATGAACTTTAACCATCCACTTGCCGGCGCCGACCTGCACTTTACAGGTACCATTGTGTCGGTACGGGAAGCAACTTCTCAAGAGCTGGCCAATGGCCTTTATGCAGATCAGAGCGGTTGTATGCCAAGTGATTGTTCATCATGTTCGGGTGGATGCAGATAGTGCATGAAACATTACCATCATATTGTTCCAAAAGCACTGAGATCTCTCTTGGTGGCGTTGCTTTTGTTTTCAGCTGTAAGTTGTTGCGACAAACCTGAACCTGATACCCAAATTCAATTGTCGGTATTGATCTACATTGCGGCCGACAACAGCTTGGGTAAATACAGAGATGACTACGCAAATATTGAGCAGCTTAAGCAGGGTTTCCTTCCCTCTAACGGAAATATTGTGGTCTACCACGACGCCTACGACGCTCCGCCCCGCCTCTTTAGACTTGTTAAAGGATCAGACGGGGCTGTTGACGAGGAGTTGATTGAACAATATCCGGAAGAAAACTCAGCCGATCCCCAGGTGCTTACCCGATCCCTCATCCTGTTGCGCGACAGGTTTCCGGCCAACGACTACGGATTGATTCTCTGGTCACACGGTACGGGATGGCTACCCAAGGGCGAGTACAGCAAGTATTACAACGCCGTCAATAATTATCCATCATCGGGAATGGTGCCGTTGATGGCCTCCGACCAACCAAGGGTAAAGAGCTTTGGAGAGGATGGAAATGATGTAATGGAGATCGAAGCATTGGCGGCTTCAATACCCTACCGGCTGTCGTTCGTTATTTTTGACGCCTGCCTGATGGGAGGGATTGAGGTGGCTTACGCCATGCGCCACACAGCCGATTATATCGTGGCCTCTCCCACAGAAATCATCACAGACGGATTTCCCTACCACCACATCATGCAGCCTCTCTTTGAGCAGACCCCCAATTTAAAGGCGGTGTGTAATGCCTTTTACAACTACTACAACGATAAGTCGGGGAGCTGGAAGTCGGCGACGATTGCCCTGTACCACACAGAGGGACTCACTTCCCTGGCCGCTACCGTGCGCTCCATCTTTGATGCACACAGGGAGACGCTCAATGCTTTTGTGCCTCATCGCGATTTGATACAATGTTATGATCGCCTTTCGCCCGGTATCTTTTTTGATCTTGCACACTTTATCTCCATCATCGCCACCCCTGCAGAGTATTCGGCTTTTGAATCCGAATTATCTAAGACAGTGATTCATAAGAGAGCAACCCCAATGTTTTTGACCATACCCATAGACCCCGATCGATACAGCGGTGTTGCCGCCTATATCCCCAACGGACTGTTGACTACCCGCCAAGCCTTCAGAGAAACTGAGTGGAATCGCGCCGTGCGTTTGATGGAATAAAAAAAAACACTATATTTGCGCCGCCTTTCAAAGAACAATCTCTTGAGGTGCCATGGGATCCGGAAAGTCCGGATTGAGTAACACAACTAAAAAAAGGTTTACAAATGAAAATTTTTGAATTAAACGGTAACGTCCGAACCGACCTCTCTAAGGCTGCTGTTAAGTCTTTGCGTAAAAACGGACTCGTTCCTTGCGTTTTGTATGGGAACAATGTGGAGAATATCCACTTTTCGGTATCAATTCGCGACATTAAGGGGCTGATCTACACCCCCAGTTCGTACATTGTAACGATAACCATTGATGGCAAAGCGCACCTTGCAATACTGCATGATGCTCAATTTCATCCTGTCACCGATGAGGTGCTCCATTTGGACTTTCTGACTGCCGATGAGTCACGTCCCATTACGATTCCCATTCCGGTGGTGATTGAGGGCGTCTCAGAGGGCGTTAAGGCTGGTGGCAAGTTGATTATCAGCTCAAGAAAGTTAAGCGTAAAGGGACTTATGAAAGACCTTCCCGACACCTTACCCATCAACATCAGCGACCTCAAGTTAGGCAAACAAATTGTGGCCGGAGACCTGAAATATCCAAATATTCAAATCGTCAACAGAAAGGATACGATTATTTGCGCTGTGAAGATGACACGCGCTGCTCTTGGCGCTGCTGCGGCCGCGGCTGCCGCTGAGAAAAAATGAGCTACTTAATAGCTGGGTTGGGTAACATTGGCTCCGAGTACGCCGATACCCGGCACAACGTAGGTTTTATCGTATTGGATGCTTTGGCCAAAGCATCCAATACCTCGTTTTCTACGTTACGCTACGGCTCTCTCTCAGAGGTGAGGGTGGCAGGAAAGCGCCTGCTCCTCCTCAAACCCTCCACCTATATGAACCGCAGCGGAAAAGCGGTAAACTACTGGCTTCAAGAAGAGAAGATTCCCATAGAGCGCCTGTTGGTAGTATTAGACGACATTGCCCTCCCTTTGGGAACCCTGCGCATGCGCAAACAGGGCAGCGACGGAGGACACAACGGACTCTTTAGTATTCAGGAACACCTCAACACCCAAGAGTATACCCGCCTACGGGTAGGAATCGGCAGCAACTTTGGGAAAGGTCATCAGGTCAATTATGTTTTAGGTCCCTGGGACGAAGATGAGCAAAAAGAGCTACCCTCCGTCATCGACAGATCTATAGAAGCGATCAAAGCCTTTGTTCAGCTTGGCCCCGACAAAGCAATGAATAGCTGCAACACAGCAATCAAGATTGACACCCGTACGGGCGGACCTGCGTGTCCGCCCTCTGCGCCCTCTACGCCCTACAGCCAAGACCCATGAACGATAGCACCCCCCGAATAGATAAATACCTGTGGTCAACCCGCATTTTCAAAACCCGCGCCGACGCCACAGACGCCTGCAAAAGCGGAAAAGTGTCCATAAACAGCCAACCGGTCAAAGCCTCCAGAGAAGTCAAGACCGGCGACGTTATTGCCGTACGAAAAGGCCCCGTATCCCACAGCTATAAAGTCTTGGCGCTGCTCACGCAGCGCGTCAGCGTCAAAAATCTGGCTCCCTATATCCTCGACATCACCCCCCCGGAAGAACTCGCTAAAGGCGAGCGGCACAACGAGTCGGCGGCGGCGTGGAGGGAGCGGGGTGCGGGCCGACCGACGAAGAAGGAGCGGAGGGAGTTGGAACGAGTGCTGGGCGAACGTTCGCTGGGCGAACGTTAGCTTGGCGATGCAGAGGTTCCTCGCTGCGCTCGGAATGACGGGCGTACGCTGGCTTGTGGTACGTATGCTCAGGGCACCTACGCTCAGGGTACAAAAACCTCCAGCACCCAAGCCGGCTGATCGCCGGGCGTAACCACATACTCCCCAATCGCTGCCGGAATTAGGGCCACCTCGCCCTTTGGCAACGTCACCGCCTGATTTGCACCAACAGTGACTTGGCCCTCGATACAAATCAGCAGACGAAAACTCCGTCCCAATGTGTTGGACAGGGTGAGCGGCGCTTTTACGATACGCTTGGAGAGATGAAACCACGGAGTTGCAGCCAGTTTTTGTATCCCCCCCTTAACAGGCTCAGGAGAGGGCAAACAAAACGCCTCCCAGTTCATAGCGTCCAAAGCCAACTCCATGTGCATCTCTCTTGCCGTCTCTTTATAAAATTCTCTCCCCCAATCATACACCCTATATGTAATATCGGATACCTGCTGGATCTCTGCCACAGTCACCCCCCCTCCGGCGGCATGTACCGTTCCCGGAGGGATGTAAAAACAGTCGCCTCTACGTGGCGTAATTTCATTCACCACTTCCGGGAGGGTTTGGTTCATGCAGCGTCTTGTAAACTCATCGGCGCTCATGTGGCGGTTAAAACCTAAGTAGATTTTTGCATCCGGTTCTGCGTCCAATATGTACCACACTTCCGCTTTGCCATACGCATGGTGGCGTTCTTTGGCAATGGCGTCGCAAGGGTGTACCTGAAACGACAAGTAGTCCTGGATATGAAGGATTTTAACCAGCAAAGGAAACTCGTTTCCAAATCTTTGGTACACAGTGTCTCCGACCAAGTCCTCCATATAGGCCTCAATCAGCTCATTGATCTCATTCTCTTTAAAGAGTCCGTTGCTGACCAACGAATTACTCCCCTCCAATCCCGAAACGATCCAACGCTCACCTCCCCAGACACGCGGTTTGGTTATGGGAGTAAAACATAGCGGATAGAGCACGCTGCTCATAGAGCGGCAGGCTGTTGCTCTTCTCTTTTGAAAAGAGAAGATGCAGGAGCGAGCTGTTTATGCAACAGCCAAACAATAAGAACAACCAGCACAATCGCCCCGGACAAAACCAAGGGGTAGTTTTGGGGGCCAACCAGATCAAGCATGCCCACATCTTCCGAAATATCGGGGAATAACGTGGCCAGCAAAAAGGCAACACCATTGTTGACGGCGTGCATAAAGATGACCAACCAAACAGACCGTGTTCGCCAGTAGATCCAACCAAAGAGAACGCCCATCAAGAAGGCGGGAATGGTTTGCCACGGATTCATGTGAATGATTCCAAACATTAGGGCGGACCAACAAATGGCCACAGCAGGTGAGTATCCACTGTTTAGCAATCCCCCCAACGCCACTTTACGACAGAGCCACTCTTCGAGCAGAGGCGCCATAACGACAACGGAGAGGAACGAAACCCATCCGTTACTTGTAAGGGATTCAAAAATTTTTTTAATAAAATCGGGCATAGGAATCCACATCGTAAGAGGCTCAATTGAGGTGGCAAAAGCAAGAACAAGAAAAAACAGTACCAAAATGAGAAGGAGAAGGGGCATCCTCCCAAAAGTGGTTACAGATGAGGGAATTATTTTATGACGACGATAGTTCTCTTTTGCGCGGTAAAAAACAAAAGGAATGGCAAACACAAACGTGAGGGGATAGACGGCGATGGAGATTGTAACCAAAGTGTCGGAATCGAGGCTGAATATGAAATTGGCCAAAGCAGCGACGATTCCGCCTGCCATGCCTCCTCCGAGACAGACTAATACCAACATGATAAACCACAGTTCTCCGAGTGATGGGGCGTAGGCCCTGAGGTATTTTTGCATATGATCTTTTTTTAGAAATTAGTTAGCAAAGATAGTAAGTTATTTTTTATTACCTTTGTGTCGGGTAAAAAAAACACCCGGGCGAAAAATATTTACTAACCTAAAACTTAACCTTATGCATGCAATAAAAAAAGCAATTGGCAGCTTAAAGAAAATTGTGCTGTCGATCTGTACGCTGCTCCTGTTATCGGGGGTGGCGTGGGCACAGAACCTTACCGTAACAGGTAAGGTGACCGATAAATCGGGAGAAGGACTTCCCGGCGTTTATGTGTTGATATCAGGAACCTCCTCAGGAGGCACCACCACCGGAATTGATGGTCGATTTTCCATTTCGGCCCCCTCATCCGGAAGGCTGGTCTTCTCCTTACTCGGAATGGAGACTTTGACCGTTGATGTGAATGGTCGTTCCGTCATCAACGTTGAGATGGCCGAGTCTGCACTCTTTTTGGAAGAGGTGGTGGTCACCGCTTTGGGTATCACCAGAGAAAAGAGGGCGTTGAGCTACTCGATTCAGGAAGTAAGCTCCGACAGAATTATTGAAAACCGAAACCAAAACGTGGTAAGCTCTCTTGCCGGAAAGGTAGCAGGTCTAAATATCTCCCGTACAGCTTCTGCGGGAGGGACAACCCGTATTTTGATGAGAGGTATCAGCTCTCTTTCGGGAGACAATCTGCCTTTGATTGTGGTGGATGGTGTTCCCTACTTTAACAGACAGGGTACGACGGGCGATACCAGTTGGGGCGGTACCGACTACGGAGATGGCCTCTCCAACCTCAATCAAGACGACGTCGAGTCGATTTCGGTTCTTAAAGGTCCCACCGCCAGCGCCCTTTACGGATCACGCGCAGGTAACGGCGTCATCCTTATTACCACCAAAAAGGGTAGTGTGGGTACAGGACCCCGCGTCTCCTTTAGCTCAAACTATACTATTGACCGTTTGATGATTCAACCTCCTTACCAAAATGAGTACGGACAGGGATCGCAGGGTGAATATGGCCCCAACGACCGCAACAGCTGGGGCCCCAAGATGGACGGACGGATATTGAAAAGAAACAACGCCACCTGGCAGGGAATTCTGGACAACGACGACGCCATTATGCTGGACTGGACAGGCCAGTCGCGCCCGTTCTCATATATGAATAACGACTTGTTCCACCTGCTTCAAACCGGCAGTACCTGGAACAACAGCATCGAAATAAATGCAGGATCGGGAAAATCGGGCATCCGCGCCTCTGTTTCCGACACCAGGACAAAAGGCGTTATACCCAACAACACCTATTCAAGAACGGCTGCCACTTTGAGGGCCAATGGAAACGTGACCAACCGCCTAACATTTGATACCAAATTCTCCTACACCTACCAGGACGGGAGAAACAGACCTACCCATGCCGTTCAGGGATTCAACCCCTTGTATGGCTACCAGTACGTTCCCCGCAGTATCAATTTGGATGACTTTTGGCCCGTAGTTGATCCTGCTACCGGAGAGGCCCGCTATTTTGAAGCAGGCCAGCCCACTTTGGTTATAAATCCTTATGTGGCCACAGAAATGAGAGGCAATACCGACATTACCACTCGTTTAAATGGATTTGCCATGCTTAAATATCAATTTACGGACTGGTTAAGCATGATGGGAAGAGTGGGTGTGGACACCTATAACCTGTTCCAGGAGGGCTGGACGGCCAAAGGGAACAGAATATCGGGATCAAACCCGGGAAGTTATTGGCACGAAGAGAACTATTTCCTTGAGACCAACAACGATTTTCTCATCACTGCACAAAAAGACAACATCGTATCAAAATTGTCCGGAAATATCTCTTTTGGAGGTAATATCATGGATCGCCGTACCCGTGGTCTTTATGGTAGCACTTCGGGCGGTTTGAATATCGATGGTATCTATACATTGAGTAACAGCGTATCTTCCCCTGCACCCGCCAGCCACGCCAAAACACGCAGACAGATGCAGTCACTCTACGCTTTTGCACAATTAAGTTGGGATAACTGGTTGTATTTTGATGTTACGGCCCGTAACGACTGGTCGTCCACCCTTCCCAAAGAGAACTGGTCATACTTCTATCCCTCCGTAGGTTTGGGATGGGTGGTTACAGACATGCTCAAGAGCGGCGGTGTACAGGTTCCTTCATGGATTGACTTTGGAAAGATCCGCGCCTCTATTGCGGGAGCCGGTAACGACACGAGCCCCTACAGCCTCTATCCCACATACTCTTTTGTGGGCTCGCTTCCGGGCGGGGTAAGCGGCGTCTCCCTGCCGGGTACCAGACCCAATGCCGAGTTAAAGCCCGAGATCACCACCTCTAACGAGCTTGGATTAGAGCTCAGGATGTTTAAGAACCGGTTGGGATTTGACTTTACTTACTACACAAGAGCTACAAAGAATCAGATATTTAGCGTTTCTTCCTCTATGACCACCGGCTATTCCGGAAAGAGGATCAATGCAGGCCGTATCGACAACAAGGGCGTTGAGTTGTTGGTCAACGTTACCCCCATCCGAACCAGGGATCTGGATTGGACACTGACCGTAAACTATGCAAAGAACAAATCCAATGTAGTTGAGTTAGAGGATAAAGCTGATGAGCAGGGCAATCCCCGCAGAAGGCTTATGTGGGGCGTTGGCGCCACCAATGTGGATGTATGGGCAGAGGTAGGCCGTCCGATTGGAGAGTTGTATACCACCACCCGTCTTTTAGATGAAAAAACAGGTAAACCGATTCTCCAGGATGCTGCCACCGCAGGGATTAACTATGGTCTTCCTGTAGTGCCCACAACCAAAACCCACTATGTGGGCAATGTGAGTCCCGATTGGACCGGAGGTATCTATTCGAGCCTCCAGTATAAAGGATTCTATTTTAACTTCAATCTCGATATCCGTTGGGGAGGTTATATCTACCTGAACTCCATGTTGCGTATGAACGGAAACGGAATGACTGCGGAGACGCTCGAGGGACGTGATACCTGGTATCCTTTCTACGAGAATTATGTGAAGCAGAACCGGGTTATTCCATTTGCCTACTACTCCACCTCAGGCTCCACGGGTCTCTCCCCCCAGGCTTACATCGACTTGTATAACGCCTCTACAGCAGCCAAAGCGGGTGTACATGTAGAGGGGATCGGACAAAACAGTGGTCAGCCGATGGCGGGTTATGTGAATCCCCAGCGCTTCTTTGCCCAAAATGTCGGCTATGGACAGGATCACTTCTTCTACGAAATGAACACCATTCGTCTGCGTGAGATCAGTATTGGTTATAAATTCCCAGAAAAATGGCTTAGGAATATGCCTGTTCATTCGCTTAAACTCAGCGCTGTGGCCAACAATGTATGCTTCCTCTACAACAACCTGCCCAGCTTTGACCCCGAATCGACCTACACTACCGGTAATTTGTACGGCGTAGAAACCGCTTCTATTCCTCCTACCAGAAACATCGGTTTTAATTTAAACATTACTTTCTAAAAATAATATAGATATGAAGAAAATATTACATAAATCGGTTTGTTCTCTGCTCTTTGCCCTGATGCTCTTAACAGCATGTACGGGGAACTTCGAAGAGATTAATACAAGTCCTAACGCCTATGAGCCCAACAAGGTTGACCCCAAGTTTGTGCTTAGTCTTGTTCTTACCCGTTCCAAGTTGTTTGTAAACGATTATCAAAATATCCAGCTGCTGGTGATTGATAACTACTCTCAGTTTTATGCCAATGACTTAGGTTTTGCCGTGTACAACTCTTATAATCAGGTTGATCAGAGTATCAGTTCTCTATGGAGCACGCATACCTACGGTTGGTTAAACGCATTAAATACCATCATCAGGCAATATGAAGATGCACCGGAGCACGTAAATGTGATCCAAATGGCCCGGATATGGAAATCGTGGCTGGTGCTTCGCGCCACCGATGCCTGGGGCGATATCCCCTATTTTCAGGCATGCGACGGATCGGGCGAACTTCCTCCTTACGACAGGCAGCAGGATATTTATGACGATCTGTTTAAAACGCTTGCAGACGCGGCTTCCAAATTTGATCCCACCAAAAACAATCCCCTCACTTTAGATATGGTATATGACGGGAATTTAGATAATTGGAGAAGATTTGCCAACTCACTCAGGTTGAGGATGGCGATGCGCATCTCTTTTGTAGATCCGGCCAGAGCCAAAACCGAAGCTGAATCTGCCATTGCCGGAGGCTTGATCAGCAACGCTACACAAAAAGCCTCTGTCAGGTGCGATAACAACGGTGTAAATAGCCAAAGTCCGTATTTCTACACGTTTTCGGGTGGTGGATACGGGATGAGCCTTACCATGGAGAATATTTTAACCGGTTTGGGTGGTCAACCCTGGACATCAAGCGATTTTGTAACCGAGCATCCCGATATTGTTGACCCTCGCGGTCCCATCATGTTTAATCCATGCAACTTAGCCGCTGCTGGAAATCCAGACTTTGTAGGAAGATGGGCCGGTTCACGTCCGGGACTCATCTCAGCGTCCGGAAATCAAACTACTCAATCCGTTGCCAGACAGGGTCGCTACGTTTGGACAGACCCGACAAGAAGGTTTAATATTTTGAAATACAGTGAAATCTGTTTCCTTTTGGCCGAAGCTAAATTACGTTTCCCCTCTTGGAGTACCGGTGCAGGAACAGCCGAATCGTGGTATGTTGCAGGTATCATGGATAATATGGCCGAATGGGGTGTTGCCAGCGCAGTTGTGGACGCCTATTTGGCAAGCAACTCCCCCAATGTAAACGGCACCACGGTTCCCTATTCAAATGTATCCGGAGCAAACAACGCCGAACTGGATAAGATCATTACCCAGAAGTGGCTCGCCATGTTCCCCGACTGTGGCTGGGAGGCTTGGGCCGATCATCGCCGTCTACAAAAGCCAAAATTCATTCCCTACGAGGGTGTCAACTCTTTGTGGTTCCCGGGGGCCTACGACAATACCCAGGATGTCCCGCAAAACTATGTCCGCAGGATGGCCTATCCTGTGAGCGAGCAAACGCTAAATAAAGCCAATCTTCAGGCAGCCCTTGTTCCCCTTGGCGGTACTTTTGAAGGCTATGTGCGCAAACCCATGTGGTGGGATCCTTATTCCGAGAGCGGAGCCCCTAAATAGTTGTTATGAGAAAATCCTTATATATGATCATGTTGATGTTGCCGCTCCTCTTAGCGGCAACATCTTCCTGTTGCCCCCAAAAAGAGCCGGAAGCAGAAAAAAAGGTATGGGCATGGATGTCCGGAAGGCTTAGCTTTGGAGAGGAAGATTGGGAGTACTTTTTTGGTAACGCCGCCAAGGCAGGAATCGACGCCATTTTGATGGAGAGCCACCACGGTGTACCTAATGTGGATTGGTTGCAGGACGACTATACCGCCGCTGAGGCGATTGAGCTTGTTCACAGAGCCCTTCCTTATGCCCAAAAGCACAACATTGAGCTGCACGCCTGGATGTGGACAGAGAACAGGGGAGAGCTCAACTTGAGGGAAGCGCATCCCGAATGGTATATGGTCAACCGCAACGGAGCCTCCGTTACGGTAAACAAACTCTATAACCGCGAGCACTATCGTTTTCTATGTCCCTATCAGCCCGGTGTGGTGGAGTACCTCAAAGAGCGGGCCGCAGAGTTGGCAAGCATCGAAGGTTTGGCAGGAGTCCACATGGACTTTATTCGCTATCCCGACGTGATTTTACCCAATAAACTTCACGAATCGCGTGGCGTGGTTCAAGACAGGGAGTATCCCGAATGGGACCACTGCTATTGCGACGTTTGCCGGGAGCTCTTTAAGGAAAAAACCGGTATTGATCCGTTGGATTTAGAAGATCCATCTCAAAGTGAGGAGTGGAAACAGTTCCGTTACGATGGGATTGTGAATGTAGCGAGCGAAGTGGCCAAGACCATTAAAGAGCACAAGAAGATCGCTTCGGCAGCCGTCTTTCCCCATCCCGATACCGCCCGTAAGTTGGTGAGGCAGGATTGGCCCCGCTTTAGAAATGTAGACTACTTCTTTCCCATGGTGTACCACCTGTTCTATGTAGACAGGAACGAATCGGAGTGGATCACCTTGGCTACAAAAGCCGGCATCGACGAGCTAAAGGCCAATAAGAACCCCGCTAAGGAGGTAGCCGGACTCTTTATCGGACACATTCCTATCGACAGCATCTCCCACATGATCCAATTGGCTGTTGACGGAGGCTCTCAAGGGATATGCTTCTTCTCTCTGGAGGGAGTAAGGCGCGCAGACAGCAGAGGGCCCTACTGGGAAAAGTTGGGCGAGGCGATTCAGGAATTTAAAAAAGTAGATGAATAACGACTCACTGCAGTGAGTGGCGATTAACTGATCCGGCTGTAATCAACCGCATCTTTTTGCAGCTGTTGCAGGCGATGTTTTAGCAAACTGTGTTGGTTGTTCTGTAAAAGAGGGTCTCGATCTAAAATCGAGACCACTTCTTTTCGTGCAAGTTCCAAAAGTTGTCCGTCCTGAGCTAAGTTGGCAATTTTTAAATCAAAAGCCAATCCGCTTTGCTGCGTTCCTTCCAAATCTCCGGGACCGCGCAGCCGCAGATCCGCTTCTGCGATTTCAAATCCGTCGTTGCTTGAGCAGAGCAGCTCGATGCGCTGGCGCGCCTCTTTGGTCATTTTATGTCCCGTCATAAAGATGCAATACGATTGGGCTGCACCCCGGCCCACACGTCCCCTAAGCTGATGTAGTTGAGACAGCCCAAATCGTTCAGCGCTCTCTATCACCATCACCGAAGCGTTAGGCACATCCACGCCTACTTCAATGACGGAGGTGGCCACCATAATGTGGGTTTTGCCATCAATAAACAACTTCATATCAAACGCTTTGTTCTCACTTTTTTGCTGTCCGTGCACCACAGAAGTAAAGAATTCAGGAGAGGGAAAGGCACGTGTAATGCTCAGATACCCGTCTTCCAGGTTTTTGTAGTCCATTTTTTCGGACTCCTTAATCAACGGATAGACCACATAGACCTGACGTCCCTTTTTAATCTGCTCATTCATAAACCCAAACACGCGTAGTCGTTGACTGTCGTTAAAGTGAAGACTCTTAATAGCCTGCCTGCCTGGAGGTAACTCGTCTATTACAGAGACGTCGAGGTCTCCGTAGAGCGTCATGGCCAAGGTACGGGGGATGGGGGTGGCTGTCATCACCAGGATGTGGGGCGGGGTTTGATTTTTACTCCAGAGGCGGGCCCGCTGGTCAACACCAAAGCGGTGCTGTTCATCAATCACCACAAATCCAAGGTTCCGAAATTGAACCCCCTCTTCGATAAGGGCATGGGTGCCTATGAGCAGATGCAACGATCCGTCAGAAAGACTCTGGAATAGTTTTTTTCGATCGCTCCGCTTTGTAGAGCCCGTAAGGATCCCTACGGAGGTGGGGCTCCCTGCTGTAAGTTTAGAGATGGAGGCAAAGTGCTGTTGTGCCAAAATTTCGGTCGGCGCCATCATGCACGCCTGAAAACCATTGTCAATGGCGATCAATGCCCCAAGCAAGGCCACCAGAGTCTTTCCACTGCCTACATCCCCCTGCAGGAGTCGGTTCATCTGCTTTCCGTTGCCTACGTCGTGCCGGATCTCTTTGAGCACCCTCTTCTGGGCGTTGGTCAGTTGAAAGGGGAGTTGATGGTAACAGTGGTTAAAGTGCTCCCCAATCCGCGTCAGGCGCTGTCCCTCTGTCGAGGAAAGGCGAAGCGATTTTTGTTTGAGGAGGCCAAGCTGGATGTAGAAAAGCTCTTCAAATTTAAGTCTGCGCTGCGCCTCCAATAACATTTGACTGTTTTGGGGAAAGTGTATGTTTTTTAGGGCGGCTATTTTAGACATAAGCTTGAGACGGGTGAGCAAAGAGTCGGGAAGCGTTTCGCAGAAACCTCCCTCCACTTGCAATATCGCATCGGCCTGCAGACGGGAGAGGAGCTTTTGGCTGATTCCATTATTTCTTAGCGCCTCGGTGCTGCTGTAGAGCGCCTGCATAGAGGCGACTCCCTTAATAGGGTCTGCAAAAGGAGGCTCGACTTCCGGGTGCACCATATTGATCGTCTGGTTAAAGACCGACACTTTTCCAAAGAGCACATATTCGGTTTGGAGTTTGATTCGATCTTGTATCCATTTGATACCTTGGAAAAAAACGACCTCCATATTGTCTTTTCCGTCTGTAAAAACCAGAGTCAGGCGCTTTTTTCGGGCCTCTCCCTGTAGACTCATGCCGGTAAAGCGCCCCCTTAGCTGTACAAAACCAAGGTCAGGGTGCGTCTCCCGGATGGCGTAGAACCGACTCCTGTCTATGTACCGGTATGGGTAGTATGAGAGGAGGTCGCCAATGGTTGAAATGCCCGATTCTTTAAGAAAAAGAGCTGCACGGCGTGGGCCTACTCCGCTTAAAAACTGTATATTGGTATCTAACGTCATGCCTATTTTTGCAAAGATATTGGATTAATTTGTATCTTGCGCCATTTATTGTTGAGATATGGGACAAAAACTAACGGTTGGCATTACGCAAGGCGACACCAACGGGATTGGATACGAAGTGATTATTAAATCACTTTTAGACAATCGGATTACTGATATTTTTACACCGATCATATATGGCTCTTCCAAATTTGTATCGTACTACAAAAAGTTGATCGAAGGAGCCGACTCTTTTTCTGTCAATGTGATCAATTCAGCTTCGGAAGCACATTCAAAGAGAATCAACCTGATTCAGTGTGTGCCGGACATCTATGCCGTGGAGCCGGGGAGACGCAGTCCGGACGGGGCCAAGGCGGCCCTTACTGCGCTGCAGGCTGCCGTTCAAGACATCAAAGTTTCAAAGATTCATGCATTGGTAACGGCGCCATTCAATAAGCAAACGTTACATGAGGGAGGTTTTGCTTTTCCGGGGCATACCGAATTTTTGGCCAATTCGTTTAACGTATCGCGTTACATCATGCTTTTGTGCAGTGACGTGCTGAGGGTGGGAGTGGTCACCGGCCACATTCCTATTTCTGAGATCAAGGCTCAGCTGAACAAAGAGTTGATTGTGCAAAAAATCAAACAATTGAATGATTCTCTTCAGCTTGATTTTCAGATTGCAAAACCCAAAATTGCTGTTTTGGGTTTAAATCCGCATGCCGGTGATGGCGGCGTTTTGGGAGATGAAGAGCAACAGGTGGTCATTCCCGCCATTACAGAGGCGACCAAACAAGGCATTTTTGCTTTTGGTCCCTATCCCTCAGACGGATTTTTTGGCACCATGGCTTTTGGCGCCTTTGACGCCGTTTTAGCCATGTACCACGATCAGGGGTTAGTGCCCTTTAAGACAATAGCTTTTCACAGCGGGTATAACTTTACGGCAGGCCTGCCCATTATTCGTACCTCGCCGGACCATGGTACTGCTTACGATATTGCCGGCAAGGACAAAGCCTCTCCCGAGTCGATGAAGGCGGCGCTCTATGCTGCCAACGACCTGTTCAAATCTCGCGTTCAGTACAAGGATCTAAAAAGAAATGTCTTAAAAGAAATAGTGCCGGGAGGAGCGCAGATAGGTCTGGGTAACTGATGCATCTAATTCAACTTTATACTGATGGCGCTGCCAAAGGCAACCCGGGCCCCGGAGGCTATGGGGCGGTGTTGGTGAGTGGCGTTTACCGCAAAGAGCTTTCGGGAGGTTTTAGTTGCACCACCAATAACCGCATGGAGTTATTGGCTGTGATTATGGGGTTGGAAGCGCTAAAAGTTCCGGGATCGCAAGTCACCGTATACAGCGACTCGACCTATGTTGTAAACGCCATAAAAAAAGGGTGGTTGTACAAGTGGCAGGCCAATGGGTTTAAAAAAGTGAAAAATATTGACCTTTGGCTTCGTTTTCTAGAAGTATGGCCTAAATACCGTGTTGATTTTATATGGATTAAGGGTCATTCAGGACATCCGGAAAATGAACGGTGCGACCGCTTGGCTGTAGAAGCTGCCGGCCAATCCAACCTGCCGGAAGATGAAGGTTACCCCTCTTTTTTATAAGAAATGACAAAAAAAAAATCTTAAAAAAGTAGTACTTAAGAAATAATTCTTACATTTGTGTCATCGTTTGCTGTCAATAAATGTTTTTTCAGGAATAAACACACACTTAAAACTAAAACACATACTAACCAAAAATCTATTTACAAATGAAAAAAATCGGAACTATTTTAACGTTCCTTTTCTGTTTGGCTACTGTTCAACTCTATGGACAGACCATTCAAGTGAAAGGAGTCGTTACGGATGCGATGGATAATTCCACGCTTCCAGGAGTTGTTATTACCGTAAAGGGAACCAATACGGTAGTAAGCACACTTAATGACGGATCGTACACTGTATCGGCGCAAGCCAATAGCGTGTTGGTGTTCTCTTTCATCGGTATGACGCCTCAAGAAGTCGCCGTACAGGGACGTGAGGTCATCAACGTGGTCCTCTCTTCCTCTACAGTGTTGGACGAGGTAGTGGTCACAGCCTTGGGTATTACTCGTGAGAGAAAATCGCTGGGATACGCCGTTCAGGCGGTTGACGGCGAAGAGTTTTCCAAAATTCGTACCGGAAACGTAGTTAACTCTTTAGCTGGTCGCGTGGCCGGCGTTCAGATTGTCTCTTCTTCGGGACAGTTGGGCGGTGGCGCCAAGGTCACAGTTCGCGGTAACACTTCTCTTACAGGGTCCAACGATCCCCTCTTTGTGGTGGACGGCGTTCCCATGGTAAACTACGACTACTCAACCACCAACGGAATTAGCAGCGGTTACAACATGGGTAACCTTGGCTCCGACATTAGCCCTGACGACATTGAGAACATGAGTATTCTTAAGGGCGCATCCGCCACGGCCATGTATGGCTCCCGCGGCGCTAACGGCGTAATACTCATCACCACCAAAAAAGGCAAGTTGGGTTCCAGATCTTTAGGGGTTTCGGTCAACTCATCGGTCACTTTTGACAAAGTGGGCATTATTCCCGAATATCAAAAGGTGTATGGTGGCGGAGACGGCCCCATGCAGGTGATTACCATTAACGGCAGGCAGTATAACTATCCCAACCTTGACGTGGACGAATCGTGGGGCCCCAAATACGACCCCAGCCTGATGGCGCTCAGCTGGAATTCGTTTGACGAGTGGGATACTGCCAACTATCTAAAAGAGAGACCATGGGTATATCCCAAAAACGACTACACCACCTACTTTAAGACCGGCGTTGGCATCAACAACAACATTGCCATTACCGGTACAAGTGAGAACCATTCGTTCCGCCTCTCTTATACCAATTTAGATCAGACCAGTATCTTTGAAAACGCTAAACTTAAACGCAACAACGTCGCTTTTAACAGTACCTCTAAGATCAATAGATTCATGGAGTCGTTCTTTACTGCCAACTACGTACATACAGATGCGTTAGGTCGTCCTGAGACGGGATATGGAGACAACAATACCTCCAAGACCATGTTCCAATGGACACAAACACAGTTGGATTACAAAGAGTTAAAAGAGTATAAAAATCCGGACGGTACTCAGCGCACCTGGAACAGACGTGACTGGAATAATCCTCATCCGCTTTATGCCGACAATCCTTTCTGGTCCGTCTATGAGAACTACGAAAGCGACGTCCGTAACCGTTTCTTTGGCAGCGGCGGAGTGATCATTAACCTTGCCGATGGCCTCAAGTTGACAGGCCGCGCAGGTATTGACGCCTTTAGTTATACCCAAGAACTTCGTTCCGCTATGGGATCGTGCGCATTGTCTTTCTACGAAATCGTTACCAGAATCAACACAGAGACTAGCGGCGACCTTTTCCTCAACTACAACAAACGTCTTGCAGACAATAAAATTGGGGTTAGCGCCATGGCCGGAGCCAGCATAGCTAACCGCAGGTATCAACTGATGAATGGATGGACCCAGAGCGGACTCGTTATCCCGGGCGTCTATAACTTAGCCAACTCTGTGGGAATGGCCAGAATCAATGAATCTAAAACCTGGAAGCGTACCAACTCTGTATTCGGCAGTGTTACTTTTGACTGGAACATGATGGTGTACCTTGATGTTACCGCACGTAACGACTGGTCAAGCGCCCTTCCTTCAGATCACCGTTCCTATTTTTATCCTTCTGTAAATCTTAGTTTTATATTGAGTCAAATTGAGGGATTGAAAGACATTCAATGGTTAAGCTTTGCCAAGTTGCGCGGCGGTTATGCAGAGGTGGGTAATGACACCAATCCATACAGGTTGCAAACCTATTATGAATTCCAAACTCCTTTTGGAAGCATGACCAGATTCCATCTCCCCACCCAGCTTCAAAATCCCAATCTGCGTCCGGAAAGGACCAAGTCTTGGGAAATTGGTTTGGAAGCGCACCTCTTTAACAACAGACTTGGTTTAGACGTCGCTTACTACGAAAAGAGGACTTTTGACCAAATCGTCAGCTCCGCCGTATCCAATGCAACCGGATATGCATCGATGGTGATCAATACCGGAGAGGTCTACAATTCAGGGCTCGAATTGACGGTGAACGCATCCCCCATTAGAACCAGAAACGGTTTGAACTGGGATATGCAGTTTAACCTGGCCACCCTAAACAATAAAGTTATCTCCATTGCAGAGGGCATCAGTTGGCTCAACTTGTCAAGCAACGGCTTCTCCCTCTTTACCGGTGCACACGAAGGCGAAACATACCCCGTAATCTACGGTAAAGACTATGTTTATGGAGAAAACGGCGAGAAGCTGATCGACCCGGCCACAGGCCGTTACCGCAGAACCACCGACAACGTTCCGCTAGGCAAAGTGACCCCCGACTTTACGGCCGGACTTTCTAACAGTTTCTCTTACAAAGGATTTGATCTGTTTGTTTTGTTTGACATGCAAATGGGCGGACACATGCACTACATGTCTCACATGTGGGGGATGTACTCCGGTATGTTGTGGGAGACTGCACAACCCACCAACGTGCCCGGCAAATCGGGCGACGTTCGTGAAGACGGATGGATCTACCCGGGTGTATACGGAAGAGAGGTATGGAATGCACAGCAAGAGAGGTATATAACTCAATATCAAAATGCTGCCGGCACAGTTGTTACCTCTCCCGAGGACAACACAAGGGCGGTGGTTGACTACAATTACGGATCGCACTTCTATTACGGCCCCAATTCGTTAAGCGTGTTTAAGACCGACTTTATCAAACTGCGCGAATTGCGTATTGGCTATACCTTCCCCAAAACATTTACCGGTCCCATCAAGGATCTCCGTGTATCGTTCTTTGGACGTAACCTTGCCACCTTTATGGCCGCCCAAAAGCACTTTGACCCCGAGTAT
>WQYK01000004.1 GCA_009781275.1 Bacteroidales bacterium
AGTTTTGCTCCGGATATATCGATAGTCTTATATCCCAACGATTTTAGCAACCATGTTATTTCACTTGGTGCATAAGCCCTTTCGTTACATTCGAGCGTTTTGTTGTTGCCCAAATCGTCTTCAAACGTGACCACACTATTTGTACGAAATGTCAATAAATCAAAACTGTTGTTGCTGCACATAGAGTTCCCTTCTGCTGTTGAGGTATAAAATTCATCTACCGAGTTAAATAGCGGGAACAGTGCGCTTGGCGCTGTGAAGATAAATTTTGCGTTGGGTTTGAGCGATTTTGTGACGTTTTTGAGAATTTCGTAATCCATTTCATCGGTCTCCACGAGCGAAAAACCGCCTTCACAAATCATAATGGCCACGTCAAATTCGCACTCAAACGGCAAATTTCGGGCATCTTGAAGTTGAAAGTCGATAGACAAGTTTTCGGCTTCCGCTTTTTCTCTTGCCCTTTTTAACTGCGATTCAGATAGATCGATGCCCGTTACCCGATATCCGCGTTTGGTCAACTCAATGGCATGACGGCCTGTTCCGCAGCCTACATCCAATATTCTCAAAGATTTGTCAAAATTGAACTCTTTTTCGATAAAATCGCACTCTCCGACTGTGCCCTGAGTAAAACCCTCGTTGTCGTAATTTTGTCCGTAGTTTTCAAATAGTAGTTCGTACCATTGTTTTTTCATAAGTGTTCTGTTTTATTAAGTATTTATTCATGTTATAAACTATCTTAGGCGTCGGGGAACTCTGGATGGGGTGTATGTGAAATCTCGCGGCAACATATCTCCAACTCGCTGATTTGACATATCTCCCAGGTAGACAATACCGCTTGTCGCGATATTCCCAAAATGATCTACTGAGAATCGATTGGTCATAAAAATGACTTCGGAAACAATATTTTTTTTGCATCGAATACCCATTACACCGTAAATCCTTCTGTCTGATATTTCTCTGTGTTTCCTGTTTAAATCAGTATCGGGCATTAATAATACTTCCTTTGTATTCTGTGTTGGATCATCGATGACAAGAAAGTAGTCCTCGGCATGAATTTCCTTTAACATATTAAAGATTTTGAACCCGGACTCTTTTAGAGCAAAATTAGTTATAAGGCTTGTCCAAAAATATTGTCTTGACCGTTCATATATTTCATTTCTCCGGCGGGTTAGTGAAATATCGTAACGGCCCTGATCCACGAAGAAATAGTTGATTTTGTAGGAAAAAGACATGGGGGCAAGTTCAAAGCTTATCGGATTTCGAGCGGAGAAACTACTCCCCACATTGCTGGTATTTGGTGAAGTATAAGGAGTGTGGGTGTATGTATATTTGACTTGAAAGTTCTGAATTTCGATTGTAATACGATATCCTAAATGCCTGTTTTCAACAATGAGAGGATTCCGAGCGGAGGCATGAAGTATATTGGTAAGATTGTCATACCGCAATATTATATCGTCTTCATTAAGAATAGCGCAGGATTTTGCTGCAACGCTTTCGCCCAGAAAGAAATTTTTGAATACATGCATTCTTTGTGCACGAAATGGGTCATATTCGGCTGTAACCACTGCGGCTTGAATGGTATTCGTTTTTTCTTTTAGGAAAAATGATTCTCCTCGATGCTCGAAAGGTTTCTCAATAACCAAAGATTCGTATGATAAGTGGCTAAGTACAAGATTGGCATTTATCTTGTTTTCTAAAACAAAACGAAACTTCCCATCGTAATCAGAAGTAGTCACTATAGAAGTCCCATCAAAAAAGATAACCACACCAGGTAGTGTCTCTCTTGTTTTGGAGTCATAAACCGTCCCCTGAATGACTTGAGCATGTGAAAAAATCACTGAAAAAAAGAAAATTATAGAAAAAAATATGTGTTTCACGACTAATGTGGTTTAAAGGATTATATTGTTAATATCCCAAATTTTCCCCTTTCAATATTTTACTAAAGATTGTCAGGTGCATGTCGAGGGCAAAATCCCAATACTTCCAGCTATGGTTGCCGGGCGTAAGGAGCAGGACATGGGGAATCTTCAATTTTTTGCACTTTTGCGCCAGCTCCTCGCTGTGTATGCTGTAGATGTCGTCGTAACCGCAACTGATGACCAGTAGTTTGTCGCTCCCTTGCAGGTTCTCGATACGGTTGATGACCGATTCTGTGTAGAAGCGGGGATTATCGACGGTAAAAGGGCCCAGTACCTTGGCTATTTCCGAATTGGTGAGCGAAGTTTGGCGCAAGTCCATCACGCCGCTCATGCTTCCTGCGGCCCTGAATCGCAAAGGATCGTCAATAAAAAGGTTCAATGCGCCCTGTCCGCCCATGCTGAGGCCGGTGATAAAGGTGGATTCGGGGACGGTGTGGTAGCGCTCTTGAATGGTGGGGTAGAGCTCTTTGTCAAAAAAATCGCGCCACTGCATTCCTTGCGGGTCGCTGCTGTTCATATACCAACTGTTGTAGAAACCGTCGGGGCAGACGATGATGAAGCCAAATTTGTTGGAGACCTCTTGCAGGGGTACGCGGGCGCTCCAGTTGCTGTAGTTGCCCGACCAGCCGTGGAGGAGGAAGAGGGTGGGGTAACTTGGCAAATCTTGAGGTCCCTCAGGGGTGAACCCCTTCGGGATGGACCTCGTTGGGATGGACTTGGTTGGGGTGAACACAAGTATAGTGTCGTTGGTTTTAAGGTAAGACGATGAAATCACGATTCGCTCCTGGGCGCGGATGGGGCCGGGCAGGGTGAAAAAGATAATGGCGATGAGAAAGACAATACGATTTTTCATGAGCATGATGATTTTTCGTAAAAATAGAGTAATTTTGTAACATGGGAAAATTTGTACATGCAAAATCTTTTTTAGATCGGGTAAGTGGTGATCTGTATGATAGATACGGGTCTGATATTTCTCGGTTGTGTCTTGTCTTCCCAAGCCGGAGGGCGCGTCTCTT
Source organism: Bacteroidales bacterium (assembly GCA_009781275.1). Lineage (GTDB taxonomy): Bacteria > Bacteroidota > Bacteroidia > Bacteroidales > UBA932 > WRBG01. Next base: position 2,936 of record WQYK01000004.1, read on the forward strand.
CTTTGCAGAATCGCTCTCTGCACACATTGCAAAGCCGCTTTGGCAGCCGGAATCACTCTCCATTTCTGAACTTATCTATAAATGGGCGGGCAGGCGTCCGTCCGATTCGTTGCGGCTGTTGGCGGAATTGTACAAGATTTGGGCGGAGGCGAGCTCCGCCCCTACGACGACGTTTGACCAATTCTATTTTTGGGGCGAGATGCTTTTGCACGATTTTGATCAGGTGGATAAATATTTGGTTCCTGCCAAAAAACTGTTTCAAAACCTGCAAGACCAAAAGAAGCTTGAGGGCGACTACTCCTTTTTGACGCCTCAACAGGTAGAGGCGGTGCAGATGTTCTGGGGTAGTTTTCAGCCTCAAAAGACAGAGCTGCAAGAGTCGTTTATCCAAATGTGGGAGGTGATGTATCCGCTCTATTCCCGATTTAGGCACGCTTTAGAAGAGCAGGGACTTGCTTATGAAGGGATGCTGTATCGACAAGTGGCTGAACAAGAGGAGCTGTCTATTCCTGACTCATCGATTTTATCTTATGTTTTTATAGGTTTTAACGCCCTCAACGCTTGTGAGCGTACCCTTTTCAAACGTCTTCAGAAGCAGAACAGGGCGCTTTTCTATTGGGATCGGGACGACTACTACCTCAACGATCCCTGTCAGGAAGCGGGCCTCTTTTTGAGGAAAAACATGGAGGAGTTTCCTCCGGCAGATTTGGACGCTGTCTATTCCGATTTTTCTCAACCCAAAGAGATTGAATCGTGGACATTACCTTCCGATGTGTTGCAGGCTAAAATCGTCCCCAAAATCATACAGGACAATCACCTCCACACCGATAAATGCACCGCAGTGGTGTTGTGCGACGAATCGCTCCTGATTCCGCTCCTCTCAGCCTTGCCTCAAGTCACCGCCGACATCAACGTAACCATGGGTTACCCTTTGACAAAAACGTCGTTGTACAGTTTTACAGAGGCGTTGCTTTTGTTCTATCGCTCGGCGCGGCTGCGGGGCGGCTCTTGCACCTACTATCATGTAGAGGTTTCTCGCTTGTTGAGCCATCCCTTTATCTCCCATTTGTGCCCTCAGGCGGCAGAAGAGATCAAAAAGCGGATTATTGCGGAGAATATCCTCTTTGTGCCTATGGAGCTTTTTATCATAGATAATTGGCTGATGCGCATATCGGATTGTCCCCAAAGTCCCGATAACTGGTTAGCCTTTTTCTTGGAACTGTTGGAGGCGGTGGAGGAGGCAGTGTTGGCATCCGAAACTCCAGACCCCTTGTTGCTGCCTGTGCTAAGGCTTGCCGCCTTGGAACTCAACAAATGCAGGAGCGCCATTCAAACTTGCGGATTAGAAATGGGTATGCCGCTATTTTTTAATCTGTTGCGTCAGACATTAAGAAGCGTGTCGGTACCCTTTAACGGCGAGCCTTTGCGGGGAGTTCAGGTGATGGGCTTTTTGGAGACACGTGCGCTTGACTTTGAGCACGTGGTGCTGCTATCGGCACAAGAGGGCGCTCTGCCTTCGGCGCGTGAGGCCCCTTCCTTTATCCCTTATAACCTTAAAGCCGGTTTTGGGTTGCCTGTACGTGAAGAGCACGAAGCGATGTATGCCTACTACTTTTACCGCCTTCTGCAGCGGGCTCAAAAGGTGTCGTTGCTCTATGGTGCAGGCACAGACGCCATGTTGTCGGGCGAGCAGAGCCGGTATTTGTTGCAACTATCTGCCGAGTCACCGCACACGATTGTGCACAAAAGGCTTGCATTGTCAGTTACCCTCCCTGTTGCCCCCCCTCAGATTGAACAACAAAAGATCGGACTTTATAAAGATCGGCTTTTGCGTTACCTTGATCCCCATTCAGATAGATTTTTAACACCAAGTGCCATAAACACCTATTTACAGTGCCCCCTGCAATTCTGTTTCCACCATATCGAAAATCTTAAAGAGGAGCAGGAGGTTATGGAAGAGGCAGACGGACGCAGCATGGGCACCATTTTGCACGGCGTGATGGAGTCGCTCTATCGCCCCTTTCTTGGACATATCATAACTACCCGGACGCTGGAGCTTCTACTCAAAGATCAAACGCGTATCCGTCAGGATGTTGAAGAAAAAATTCGTCACCATTATGCTAGGGGAAACTCATCTGCGCCTATTTTTGAGCAGGGACGATGGCTTATTTTGGCGGATGTGGTGACAACATACGTAGCGCAGGCCATTCGATACGATATTGCACAAACACCGTTCACCCTCAAGGCTATTGAAACAAGAATCAAGACGCTGTTCCGCGCATCGTCACAACTATCCATCCCTCTTGGCGGAGTTGTTGACCGAATTCAGGAAAAAGAAGGCGTCTGTTACGTAGTTGATTACAAAACAGGTAAAGACCAGCGAACGTTTGGATCGATCCAGGCCCTCTTTGCTCCGGAACGTAGCGCCCAAAACAGCGCCGTTTTTCAGATTCTCTGGTATGCAATTTTTTATCAGGAGATTTCAAAGAGAGAGAAGACAGTGCCGTTGCTCTACTATATTCGCTCCCTTTTTGACCCTACTGCTTCTGCTTTGCTCTACGACAAATCTGTAAAACAAAAGATAGACGATATAGCGCCTTACTTAGAAGCATACCGGGCGCTCCTGGGGCAAAAGCTGACCGAGCTCTTTGACCTCTCCCAACCTTTTACGCAAACGACCGATCGGGAGCACTGTATCTACTGCAACTACAACCCGATATGCAGGAGAGAATAGTTTCATTTTTAACACTCAATATTTATGTACAAAAAACAGTTTCTACACATCCTGGCCTTCTCCATCGTAGCGTTGGCCTGCTCCTGTTCGGGATCGTATCGGTACGAGTCGGTGCCCAACGACCCGCTTCAGGCGCGTATCTACACCTTAGACAATGGTCTAAAGGTTTATCTTGCAGTCAATAAAGACAATCCGCGTATTCAAACCTTTGTGGGCATACGCGTGGGAGGTAAGAACGACCCCGCCGAAACCACCGGTTTGGCGCACTACTTTGAACACCTGATGTTCAAGGGGACTTCCAAGTTTGGAACTTCCGACTACGAAGCCGAGAAGCCGATGCTTGACGAGATAGAAGCGCTATTTGAGGTATACCGTGCAACCACTGATCCGCAGGAGCGCAAAGCGATCTATGCCCAAATAGACAGCATTTCACAGGAAGCCTCCAAGATTGCAATCCCCAACGAGTATGACAAACTGATGAGCGCCATTGGCGCAAGGGGAACCAATGCATTTACCTCTTACGATGTAACTGCCTATATGGAAGATATCCCCTCTAACGAGATTGAAAACTGGGCATTCATTCAATCCGAGCGTTTTACCGACCCCGTACTGCGCCTTTTTCATACAGAATTAGAGACTGTTTATGAGGAATTTAATATGGGTTTGACAAGGGATAGCTGGACGGTATCCGATACGCTCATGGCTTATCTGTTTCTCAATCATCCCTACGGAAAACAATCGGTAATCGGCACACAAGAGCACTTGAAAAACCCCTCCATCACAAACATTAAGAACTATTTTGATGCCTGGTACGTGCCCAACAACATGGCTGTGATTATGTCCGGAGACCTGGACCCCGACAAGACCATCAAGATTATTGACAAATATTTTGGTAAAATGAAGCCAAAAGAGCTTCCCAAATTGGAGTATGCACCGGAAGATCCGATTACACAGCCCATTGTAAAAGAAGTGATTGGTTTAGAAGCAGCCAATGTGATGATTGGATTTCGTCTACCGGGAGCCAATTCAAAAGAGGCTGCCATCATGGAATTGATCGACTATATGCTCTCGAACGGCAGGGCGGGACTCATAGACAATAATCTTGTACTTAAACAGAAAGTGTTACGTGGGGGAAGCGGAATGGATCAAATGGCCGACTACTCCATCTTTCAACTTTACGGTACGCCCAAAGTGGGCCAAACGTTGGAGGAGGTGAAAGAGCTGTTGTTGTCGCAAGTAGATTTGATTAGAAAAGGCGAATTTGACGATGAGCTGCTCACTTCTGTCATCAATAACTTTAAACTGACTCAGTACTACCAGCAAGAAGGTTATCAATATGCCGCCTATATGATGCTTTTCGCGTTTATTGGCGAGTATGATTGGAAAGATCAGGTTGGACGAATCGACTATCAATCAAAATTGACCAAAGAGGACATCGTGGAATTTTGCAATAACTACTTAAATGACAATTATGTGGTTGTTTATAAACGCGAAGGGCAACCCAATTATAAGAAAATCGACAAACCCGACATCACCCCCATATCGGCCAACCGCGAAAACGAAAGCCCATTTCTTGCACAAATGAAAGAGAGCAAAGCCGCGCCGATTGAACCGGTCTTCCTTGACTACAACAAAGACCTCTCCAAAATCACCGCCAAACAAAATGTGGAGGTGCTCTACAAACAAAACACCACCAATCCGATTTTCTCGCTTTACTATGTGTTTGAGATGGGCAATAATAACGACAAAGCGCTGGGCACTGCATTCAACTACTTGAACTACTTGGGCACGTCAACCCAAACAGCAGAAGAGATTAACAGTGAACTATACTCTTTGGCCTGCTCCTTTGGCGTACAGGCAACCAATGAGCGGGTGTATGTTTACGTCAGCGGGTTGAGCGACAATTTTGAACGGGCCATGGAGCTGCTTGAGGAGCGTTTGGCAGATGCGCAAACAGACGCCGCCGTCTACTCCAATTTAGTTGCCGACATCCTCAAAAGAAGATCGGACGCCAAACTCAACCAAATGTCCAACTTCTCTGCTTTGCAGCAGTTTGCAACATTTGGAGCAAAGTCGTCCTTTACCAACATCCTTTCGCGCATAGAATTAACATCGATGAATCCCAATGAATTGGTCAACAGAACAAAGAACCTTAAGAATTTAGAACATACCATCATGTACTATGGCCCGCTTACAGAGAAAGAGATTCTTGAGGTCATCAATACCAAGCATGCCGTGGGCGAGCAACTGCAACCTGTTCCGCAGCCCATTGCATTTGTCGAGCAGGAGACAAAGGAAAACAGGGTATTGCTTGCCCAATATGACGCCAAGCAAATCTACCTGGGAATGGTAAACAAAGGAGGTACTTTTGACAAATCGTTAGAACCAATCCGCACCATGTTCAACGCCTACTTTGGCGGAGGCATGAACGCCATCGTCTTCCAGGAGATGCGCGAGGCGCGGGGATTGGCCTATACCGCACGCGCCAACTACTCGCTGCCAGGCAAACCAGACCGTCCCTACATGCTCACCACCATGATCGCCACCCAAAATGACAAGATGATGGACGCCATCAACGCTTTTCTCGAAATTTTGAACGACATGCCCGAATCTGAAAAGTCGTTTACTTTAGCTAAGGAAGAGATATTGACCGGCTTGCGCACAGGACGTATCCTGCGGGGAGACATCTTGTTTGACTATCTCAATGCCAGACAAATGGGATACAGCACAGACAAGAGAAAGGAGATCTACGAAAAAGTAGCTCATTTTACTTTTGAAGACGTAAAGGCTTTCCAGCAACAATACATCAAAGACCGCCCATACACTTACTTTATTTTGGGAGATATAGGAGATTTAGATATGAAATCTTTAGAGGCGATTGGCAAAGTAACAAAGTTGTCGCAGTCAGAAATATTCGGTTACTAAAACATTACTTTAAGGACATCCTGGTTAAGTTCTCGTTGGTTCCATCTGGCTTAATCAGGATGTCTTCCTCTAACCTAACGGCAAAGCCCTCATATTGCTGGTAGATGGGTCTGATTTGGTTGGCAAAGACCATAAACTCCTCCTCAGAGACCCATCTGGCTAGTCTTTGCGGCCTGGTGTCAAGCCCCCCTTTGGGAAAGTAGATCCCAGGCTCAAAGGTCAGAATCATGCCGGGGATGTAAACCCTTCTGTCGTCGGGAATCATCCGTAAGTAGTCGTACCACACATCGTGCGTATCGAGTCCAATGTGGTGACCAAAACCGTGTTGAATCCAAAAGGTGCGCTGAAAAGGGCTCTCCGTGTCTGTAATCAACCCTAACTTATGCAATTCGTCTATGATCACCTGTTGGGCGCTCTGTTCAACCTGTGCGTGAAAATTCCCTTTAACCATCCCTTTTACACCAGTTTCCAATGATTTGTATACAATGTCGTAGATGTTTTTTTGCTCTTTAGTAAACTTTCCAGACATGGTAAATGATACAGTGATATCTGCCCGGTATTGACCTTTAATTGCTCCAATGTCCAATACAATCATCTCGTCCGGTTGGGGCGCTTTATCTGTTACGCCTGCATGGGGAGAGGTGCCCAGATTTCCAGATGCAACTTGCTGAAATGCAATACCATCTCCTCCTTCCTGTTTAAATTTTGTCTCCATCAGGGCAAACAAATCCTGCTCCGTCATGCTGGGCTTCATGTTTTTATACATGTACTTAATCCCCTCCGCCGTAATCCGGCACGCCTCTCTAATCACTGCAATCTCCTCTTCATCTTTTACCGCACGTTTGTAGACCAAAATCGAATCGGCATTGACAAAGGGAGCGTGATAAAAATATTTCTGATTAAAATCGGAGGAGAAAGCCGACAGAATCAGTCGCTTTTTATCTTTTTTGGTCTGTTCGATCAAAGTCTCCAACTCTTTGACCTGATCAGGGGCAAAGAACATTCCGTTCTCTCCCCGTTCTTGCATATCAAAAACGTAGACGTATCCGGGTTTGTCGACGCCTGTAAGATAGTAGAAGTTTTTATTTAACTGTCCGTTCTGCATCACCGAGGGAATAAAAGCGACGCCGGTACGGACTTCACGGGCAAACAAAGCACGGCGTTTTGCAAAAGTAGCTTCGCTAAAGTTTTGCGCACTTAATGCGCATACAACAAAGATGAAAAGGGTAGTAAAAACGATTTTTTTCATGGCGTTGCAACGGTTTCAATTTTTTCAGCAGGCATAAGTTCTCTAAAGAAGAAGCTGTTCAGCAGCAAACGTGCCGATCCAAGCCAGTGGGCCCTAAAGGAGGGGTCGTCGGTAAAGTAGATGGCATTTCGGCTGGCTAAAACATTTGGCGTTTCGGATAGTATTTCTAAATTCTTTGCTGTGATACAGCCGCTTAACAGAGGATTCTTTTTATAGTATACAGGACTCATGTACTTACCTTTTGGCTTGGAAAGGATGTTGGTGCTGGTTTTCATGGTATTGACAGAACCGGCGCCAATACCGTAAGCAATGGGGTGTGACTGATCAAGATAGTTCTCGAGAATGACACCGCCAATGGTGGAGTTAGGGTCTACATTGATTTTGGTAGAAAAGTCGAGATAGGTGGCGTTATTCACATTTTCTGCTCTTTTTAAAGTGTTGATATCCGCCACTTCCATCTCATTTAGAATCCTGAAAGCCTGGCCAACACCAATGATGGTATTTTTGCCGTACTCAGCCCACGCCTTGAGTTTGTCAATAGCCGTCTTGTCAAATCTAACATTGCCGGAAACCACAATAATGTTATATTGCAATAGGTCAACATTTGCACTGGCCACTAAGGACGATTCCAGAAGGGTGGCAGGTATCTTCATCCGATGGTCAAGCAGGTGCCAGGTGGCCCCCACCACATCTGTCGACGTCCCCTGACCACAGATGATGGCGATTTTGGGCAGGCTGATCTCTTTAAAGCGGGGACTTCCCAAATCGATCGGATCTCCCCAACTGCCGTCTAAAGCCACCACTTCTACGGGAACATCTTTAGCCGCTTCAACCACTATGCGGTGCAGCTCTTCTTTGGAAACCCGCTGCAATCCAACAGGAACCATCAACGTTCCATAGCCAAAGTTTCGTTGTGTCCCATTGATACTTACCTTAAAAGGGATCTCTCCGGCCCGCAGTTTTACCTCTTTTGCCATGAGGCGGTAAAGAAACGTATAAGAGTATAGATCTTTGATCTCAAACAGATAAGCAAAATTGGCCATGGGAGTGGTTTCATAAGAGGAGGGTGCAATCTCTTCCACTTTTTTGCCCATAAGTCCGGTTGCTGAGTTTAGTTCGGCGTAGTTTAAGCTAAAAGACAAAGGGACTGTCCATGTAGACATGTCGTAGAATACACTGTCCACGTATGTATGTTTCTTTTCAAAAATGGTCTTCACCATCCTGTACTCCTTTTGTTCGCTTGGAACAATATATGAATCTGCGCTCTTAAAGGTCTTCCCCTCAACGGTAACATCTTTGTTGAGTTGATAAACATCAATGTTATTTGTCTTTAGAATACGGTAGAACTCTCTGTCTAACGATCTGTTATTGGGATTGCCAAAAACGTATGCTTTGACGGTGGCTTTTGCCGCGTCTGATCTGGCATCTTCATATGCTTTGCGCTGATATACAAGTAACTCGTCTTTTAAGTCAACGCCTGCATTTATCGTGGAATATGAACCGTAAGCTTGATTTCGTATGGCATCGGCAAAGCGGATGGTCACTCCGTTGCGTTCCTGAATATGCCCGCGTGAGCTGGTTTGTTCAAACAGAAAGCTAACGCTACCTAATAAGCTGGGCATTAGATCTCCGCACCCGGGTTGCCAGTTGTCGTAGGTCTCCTTGGTGTAGTTAAGCGAGCCAAGACCGCTAATGTACTTAGTGTGGTATTGTTGCGCGATTTTATCCATCATTTTATAATGATCTTTGGGCAAAGCGGGGTTTTGGTTCGTAGGAATTCCGGGGGCAAAAAACATTCCTATATTGCCATGTTCGTGAAAATCCGAAAACAGGTTTGGATGCCACTCGTAGATGATTTGTGACCTGTAGAAACTTTCGGGCTGCTGAACCATCACCCAGTCCCTGTTTAAATCAAACCAGTAGTGGTTACCACGGCTACCCGGGGCGGGCTCTCTAAACTCCCGCGAGTTAGGGTCTTTTACCGGAGTAAAGCTGCGTGCGTTGTTAACCCATGTGGTAAAACGCTGGATTCCATCCGGGTTTGTCCCCGGCTGCATGATGATCACAGAATTACGAAGGATCCGGTCAATCTCCTGACCCTGGGCTGCTGCCAGAAAATAAGCAACAACCAATGAGGCGTTTATCCCACTTGCCTCGTTCCCGTGAATGCTGTAACCCAACCAGGTAACAATAGGCATCTCTTGCACATCCAGTTTATCTGATGCCGCAGGGTCACACAGTTTAAGGTGGTCTTGTCTAATGTTTTCCAAATTGTCAAGATTGTCAGGCGAACTGATGTACAAAAAGAGGATAGGCCGATACTGATAGGTGCGACCCCGTTCCTCAGTACTGATTCTATCCGATTTTTGGGCAAGAAGCTTCATGTAGGCTACAGCCAGGTCATAGGTGACATGTTGCGCTCCGATTTCGTGACCAAAGAATTGATTGGGTGTAGGGATGTTTTGGTCGTAGCTAAAGTCGCCTTTGGGCAGGAAAAATGATAAATCCTGTGTATATGCGCTTAAACAGCAGCATAGCAAAAGCATAGTCAGCAGGTGCTTTTTCATAATTTTTATGTATTTGATGTTTTAGTGATCATTGGAAAGTCTTTTCATTACCGGACTCAGCGCCTCGATCCAAGCGCTGATGGCTTGATTTTCTGCAATATATTTTTTTGCCATGGCATTAATGCCTCCAGGGGTCATCTCATTTGCCAACTCGTGAAGCCTTCCTGCAGGCGCCTGCGCCACTTACCGGCAAATGGCACCAAAGAAAGCCGCAGTATAGGCTTTTGCTGACATCTCATCCACACCATGTGTTTCTGCCCAGCACACAATGTTGTCCAACAGGGTGTCAAATGAGGCCATTAATCCGGTGATGGCTTGAAATACATGCACTTCATGAGGATTTTTGGCTACAACCAACTCTCCCAAGGGGGCGATCAACCGGATCAACTCTTCATGATGAGGGTAAAGAACTATGGGCCCAAAGTGTTGGGCCACAAACGACAAAGGCACTATATGGGCCAAGATGGCTGTGGGGCCTATCCATTCGGCAATTTGTTTCAGATTTTTATCTGCCAGCAGGTTAATCACTTTATGTTCCGGACGAAAGCGCAAAGCCCGCAAGATGGCTTCGCCTTGAGCCGTGGGTAGCGCAAAAATAAGCCAATCAGCCTTATCCAAAACTTGTTGATTGTTTTCTGCCATCTTGATGCGCTCCGGAAAGGCGGCAGCCAATTCAATCATATTTCCCTTATCGAGTGACGAAAGCAACAAGGGATACTTAGGTTGCGCCGTCGCAAACCCACGCGCCAACGCAGAGCCGATGACTCCTACGCCTAAAATACCGATTGTGGGTAGCGTTGCCGGTTGTTCCATAGATGCCCTATTGTTGAAGAGTACAAAGTTAGTATTCTTTTTTTGGAATCCAACCAGTGGAGATGGGCGGACTCGAACCGCCGTCCAAACAGACTACCCAAAAGCTTTCTACATGTTTATCCTGCGTTTAATTTTCGGGAGCAAGCTGCCCGCAGGCGGGCCATTTGATCCTTATCCGCTATTTTCTTGTTGCGCGTTAGCGGAGTCTACGCAACCAGCCCTTTGTAATGATACCCCAATTGCCGCCGCCCAATAGGCAAAAGCGGGGCGGGATACTCGTCGTCCCCAACCTGGTTGAGGAGGATTAAGCCATTAACCTGAGGTTAATTCTAGGCTGCGAGTGCATAGTTGTTGTTGCCAGTTAAGGCTTGTGTCCTGATATTTACGAGCAAAAACACCACGCTCGACATGCTTACTTTCCAATATGTTCTGCTGTCAAAACCAAAACATCCCCAAAAGCGGCGCAAAGGTAGTGTTTTTTTTGGAAAAATAAGATATCAGGCATCAAATTCAAAACTCCGTACACGAAGCGTTCGGCAATTCTCGGAAATTGTTCTCACTATCTGAGGTGATAGGCCATCTTGCGATTGCACATGAACTTCGAGTGACACTTCTACCTGGGCCCCGTCCACTGATGTGAGGTGGCTGATTACTTCTTCAACTAATTTCTGCACATCGCGTCCAATACGGGTGGTGTCTAATTGCGCAGACATATAGAAGTGTGTGTGTGTCGGTAGATTTGGTACAGAAGATTCATGAACTTCTGGTGTCCTTGGTTCTATCTCAGAAGTCAATGACGTCCAGGCAGCCCCGCTACCATCTTCGATCTGTGCTGCATCTTCTGCCTGACGTTTAGCTGCTTCTTCAGCAAGTTGCTTTTGAGCGACGTTTACTTTTACCAAATATCCAGACCGCTCGACGATACCTATGAACTGGTTAAATTTTAAGTCGATAAAGCGAAAACCGTCAAAACCGGATGCAACGGCAAAATACTCTGTGGAATTTACTCCATTTTTGATCGCATCGTTCAACACGTTCTCGTTTGCCAAACGCGGGAGATAACAATAAGTGCACAGGTACTCCCAAAGTCTCTTAATGGAGATATTATCGGTTTCGCGCCACAGGATCGAATCTAACTCCATCCGGAGCAGAGCCGGCGCCCATTGCGTAATGATGGCTTCGTTCTGAATCATTTTTTTTGCAGCTTTGGAGATAATACTGTCGTTGCCGCCGCTGATTCGGATGGTGTCCCAAACGATGGTTTTGATATCTGTATTCTTGTCGATATAAGGTACGAGAAGCCAGCAATAGGACTCTTTAATCCGAGCATCCACGGTTTCGTTAGCGCGACGTAAGCTATTTTCGGTATCACGGTTTTGGGCTGCATCAAGATTCAACTCCTCGCTATCGTTCTTGATGGATTTCCATGCGATGTAGAGTCGAACTGCTTGTTTTAACGATGGCATCAAATCCAGGTCGGGCGCAATAAAGGCGAGCATATTTCGGTAGATGCGCGGGGTATTGCCTCTGTTATTTAATATGTCGGTGGCCGCCGTCATGGCGCTGTTGTTTTGATTTACAGCTTTGTATTCGTCCACCGGTCTCAAAATAACCAAACGTGCCGTTTGTTCGTCTGGTATGTCAAGGGACGATGCGGGGCAGACATGAATACCTGCAAAGGGTTGCTCCTTACGAACTCCTCGTAGACGTGTCTCGATTTCATACTCCACATCCGGAGCCGATACTTGTGTAGCACGGTCCTCCACAGTTTTGCGAAGCGTGGGACGTGTGTCGTACCAAAATCGGTCGTTAGAAGAGTTGGCGTAAAGGTATGCAAGTGAAGAAGTCAGCGTATTTCGAGCGTCGTTAAAGTCGGCAATGTTCTCTCCGGGCTGAACCACACCAAGGCGAATGCGCGAGGATTCAATGCCCCTAACACCCTGGTTACGGCTTGTGGGAGCACTGCCCAACATGATGGTTCGAGATACACGGCGTGACGCCAGTTTGACGCCATAACGTGGGTTTGCTTGGTCTTTTTGATAGGGAATGGAGTTTTTTCCGTCCACTTCACGGTCTACAATTGGACTCCATAACTCACCTTCGGGAAGATTGCGCATTAACTCATGTCGCACATTAGGTGCATCCAATGGAATTGAGCCAGGTAATACCAATAAACCGGCATCGTTACCCATCCAAAGTTCGTGGATAGTTGCCGCCATCAGACGCAAAACACCACGTGTTCTTTGAAACTTTTCCAATGTTGACCAATCTTCGTAAAGTCTGTCAAAAACTTCGGGATGGATAGGATAACATGATAGTAATCGCTCTCTATATTCGACACTCCTTGCTTCCATCGGGAAGTCATCTTGATTTTCATAGTACATTTGGCTGAACTTATTGCAAACTGCATCGCGTTTAACAGGGCTTTTACAATCAAGGAAAAGACGACGACGAACGACTTCAAAACCTTCGTTAGCTGCAACAGGCTTCCAAATGGATTCCATACGTCCGAAAGTATGCTCTATTGTTTCAAGGGCGATTTTACCTGCATCACCTCCGATTTCGATGTCGGATTCAGGTATTGATGCAACCACAAGGCTATTTTTACTTGCCCGTGCTGCTTCTGTGACTTCCTGAATAAATGATATGAAATTGTCGAAAGACCCTGCGGGCAGACCATCCACGCCATAAATTTTCTTGGCATATGCCACTAATTCATCCATCAAGATAATGCTGGGTGCAGCAGCATCGAACAGGTTCTTTAAGGCTTCCGAACCGGGAGAAACCCCTTTCCTGTCCGACTCTTTTACAAAGTCATAAAGATTTGGTTTACCAACTGATTCTGCAAGTTGAGCAGCCATTTCACCCCAAAGGGTGTTTATAGTGATGCCGGGCATGCTATTTGGACGTTTGCTTTTAGTCGGGTCGATGGCTGTACCAACAAGAACTGCCACATTTGCTTTTGGCAAGGCAGTAACTCCAGCTCGTTCCAGCACAGGTTTTACATTTGAAATTTTGTCAAGCGAAACCCTACCGCGCATCATGTGGTACAACGCAAGCATACTATGTGTCTTGCCGCCGCCAAATGCGGTTTTAAGTTGAATCACAGGCTCTCCGTCCTTGCCGCATATACGGCGGAGTGATTGTTCTAAAAGTCCTGTCATACCTTCGGTAACATAAGTGCGGGCAAAAAACTCCACCGGATCGCGGTATTCAAGTGCCCCTTCACCCCTTGCAACTTGTGCGAGGTCGGCTGCAAACTCAGCGTTCTTATACCGTCCCTGTGCTACGTCGAGATGTGGTTCAATTACATCTCTCCAACAGGGAAGTCCTATGACGGGTGTGGTGCCTAAAATACCTATGTTCTTAGATTTGACTATGGGATGAGAGACGATTGCCTGAGAAATGCCCATTGAACCCTCTGCAGAACCGTAGCGAGACGAGCGGAGCAGTCCGCGAATCTCCTCCGCACTTTCGGAGTCAATCTGCTCGGAAAGACGCGACATGGTATCGAGCGCACGCCATGTGTCGTCAGCAGAAAAGTCTCCGCTGCCGAGATGGGCAAGTTTATTCCTTACACCAAATAGCTCCTTGGCCCACGTTCGGTGGTCGATCGACAGTTTCTTGCGGAAAACCCTCTGCCAGTGTAAATCAAACAGAAGTAAGCATCTGGCTATGTCAAGCGATTCCACCAACGTTGTCCTGTCGCCACAAAAGGGCAGGTCTCGTTTCTGTTCTTCACGTAATGTGCCAATGACAGCAGTACCCCACCAGTCGTTTCCAAAGTCATTCTCTAATTCGCGTGTAATATAAGGCGAGAACGCTACGAGCAGCGTCCTGAATCCTTGTGAAACAATGAGATGATTTTCCATTGCAGTTCTTCCGTTTTTGTAATTTATTATATGAGAGTACTTTGTAATTGCAAGTGCATTTCCTTGAAGCTGGGAGAGAGGTTATCCTCCACAATCATGTGAGGGCTGATTGTTTTTGCCCATACTGATTTCTGTTCTCCAACCGCCTGCCAGCCTTTTTTGACCAACTCCTTTCTGCCGCCTTTATATACAGCGTCAGCGAGCAGTTCCCATGTGCCGCAAATCGAATCGCTGACATAGTTGTTCAAAACAGTGTTTTTTGCGCGGGGATATGCTTTTCGTATTGCAGCTAAATCTCCAAGATACCATGCTTCAAATTCTTCGATGTCAAGGCAAAAAAATATTCTTAGTTTTGGAGCGCAACTTTCCTTTATTCCATGCAATTCAGATAAAAACTGTTCTTTGTCTTTATCATCCAAATCACAAATGATTACAATAATCCCGCTATGCGGATTATGACTGTAACCTCTAAGTATTTTTGGCAGTTGATCAAGTAGTATGCGCTTACTCGCATCGCTTTGGGGACGCAGTCCTTTTGGAATACGTCCGATTCCTCTATACGGAAGTATCCTGTAAGTTATGTCATTCCCAAGCAATTTAGGAACGAGGATGTCCATCGCTTTTCCTCCCGATTGGTCTTCCGTAAGTATTTCAAAGTGCATCATTTTGCTTCTCCCTCAAGATAATCACTGTACCACAAACCTCCCAGAGGAAGTCCTTCTTCAACTAATCCTTGAATTACCGTATCCTCACTTGCGCGACGAATGGTTGAAAATCCATCACTCCCTTTTTCTAATAACCAGACCTCCTTAGGTTCCAATGCATCAACAAAATAGGGTTGATGCGTGGTAATAAAAATTTGAGATTTACTTTTCCCGTCTGTAACATAACTGCGAAATTGCTGCGCAAGCGTTTCGAGCAGTTTGTGATAAAGTCCATTTTCAGGCTCTTCAATACAAATAAAAGGCGGTGGGGTTGGGTCGGACAGCAGTAACAAATAGGCAAAAACTTTTAATGTTCCGTCCGACATCTGTTGGGCAGAAAACGGGTTTTTAAACCCTTTGTCGTTAAATTTTAATAATAATCTTCCGTCAGACATACGCTCTGTAGTGATTTTATCAATCCCGGGTATTTTATCTGAAATATCACTAAGAATTCTCACAAATTGTTTTGGGTATTCGCGTTCCATGAATTGAACAACATTTCCAATATTATCGCCGTGTATATTCAAATGTTTTTGAGGTCCTGCTAAAGGTAGGCTACGGGCAGCGTCAGGTGAAAAATAGGATAAATACCATCCTTCGATAAATTGTCTGAATGCAGAAACTCTTGGATGTTGTTTTAATGCACCTAAAGTAGCGATTCCTAATTTGCGATTATCTTGCAGTTCTACGATCTCTGTTTCGTTGGATTCTTCTCGCATTAATCTATCAAGATCAAATAAATCTGTGTGAGCTGATTGTTCGTCAATGCCGGCATATTCACCTTTCCATACAATTCCGCGCGCTTCTTCTAAAATCAAAAATGAAAACGGTCGCCCCCAAGTCTGTCCTTTTCTGCGTTGCCGTAAACGTTCACTTTTAACATAAGGACGATTACTATCGTCAAGGGTGAAAGATACTTCATAAGTAATCGGACGGGCATTGTGTTCCTGTCTATAGTAAATATCAAACATTAGAGGTTCTTTAATACCTTGCGATAAGATTCGTTCAAATCCGTTACGACGATCGCAGGCTTCCTCAATACCATTTTTCAAACAATCCGACAAAAAACCTAATGCATCAAAAAGTGTGCTTTTACCCGAACCGTTTTTCCCGATTACAGTGGTCATAGGGGTTAATTCGCCTGTGCCTTTATTATTCCATAGGCTACCAAGTGTAACATCACGAAGGGTCCTGAAGTTACGAATTCTAAATCCTAAAATTTTTGCCATTTCAATTTCCTCCAAATATATTTTTTACAGTTTTTATTCATCAAACAACGTTTTCTGTTTTCCCGTGCTGATTTTACTTGTTTGCAATTCCGCCGCTTTTGCCTGCACATCTGGCCAAGCAATCACAAGCGAATTATAAGCGTATGCCTCCTGTGCCCAACCCTTACGCTCAGCAATAGTAAACAGTCTGTAAGCAAGTGATTTTGCCTGCTCAGGCTCAGATGTTAGTACATCACTAATCATCTTTGCCACCCCAACCACGCCCCCTTTTTCCATCGCCCGTGTCAGTTGCTGAGTAAATAGCCAAACAATCTCCGTATTCATCTTGTCCGGAATTTCATCCCGCGTGAGCAGCCGAACCACCCCTTTCTGAGCATACAACACTCCACATCCTGCAAGCTTCTCTACCGATGTATTCTTAGCCCGCGCCAACACATCCGCCTCACCAAACTTCATATCATTAAGAGCTTGCTGAGTATAGAGGTCAACACAGAAACGACTGTCGCGATCAAGCTCGCCATCCTGCTCCGTAAAATAAAGATCAAGTTCCTGATTAATTATCTGCAACGCCGACCGAACACTCATGGACGTCCCATCCGCTTCCAGCACCTTAGAAAAACGCGAATAAACCCCCATCCCCGGCCCAATAGCCGACTGCGCCAAATCCACCGGTGCAATATTAGACGCCTGCAGCTTTGCCAGCGCAGGCTTAAGCTCACGCTTCAAAGCATTAATAAAATCCCGACGAGTACAAATTGGCGCGTCCGCTGGACGCTTGCGGCAGACAAGAACAATGGAGGATGCAAGGGCGTTGGAATCCATGCCTATCATCCGATTAGATAATTCAGTCCGCATAGGCCATGTGCCTGTAATGGTAAAGCCTCCTTGCAAAATAGCTGACAATATTGTTTCCCAGCCTGTTGATGATGTTTTCTCTCCTTCGTCTTCACTTTGTTTGTATGCATAATAAACAGTCACAGGAATGTCTTCACAAGAGTAGGTATAAATCTGTTTGAATGTCCGTAACATCCCACTTTCAAAAAATGCATTAGCTTTTTCTTTACTACCATCAAAACGATATGGTGTGGCAACTAGTTCCTCCGTTTTCGGTACTAACATTGTCCTAAACAAATCCGGGTATATATCTCTTAATGATTTCCGTAGCCATATATAGAAGAAATCACTCAAATCAGCATAACCGATATTGTCGTAATATGGCGGATCTGTTGATATTACTATATTTCTCAATGCATTATCCATCTGTGCATCGTGTTGAGTAGCACTTCCTGTACCTGATGCTGGAAAACACATCATACATTTAACGACCCAGTCAAGCATGTTATCAAAACAACCTGCAGAATTACTAAACGGATTCGTTTCTGAATAATCCCAAACCATTGGAATTGCCTGGCGGCCGAACGTGTTTCGTATCAGTTCTTTTGAAATATGCCACGAGCATATCGTTGAATGATAATCGGCCAGTTTATCAACCACAAAAGCTAAATACACCGCAACTGCCTGCGCATATTCCTTATAACCACAATTAGTTACTATCTTCTCTTGCGCTTCCAAGACAAGGTCGCTAAATGTGTTGAGAGCAATGAGTTGGCGGTTAGAAAATAAATCACCATATCCAGGCAATCCATATAACTGCGGTCTAAAATCACGTGTGTTATCAGGCAATGCTGCATCTGGGAATGATTCTGGTTTGTAAATATGTGTTGCTTTTATCTGTTCAGAACTAGGTGAAAAATATATCCTGCCATTATTACTTTCGGCAACAATAGCTATCAGTCTGGCTCCCATACGTCCATCACGCCCTTCTTCACGGATGTATGTAAACATAGTGGGTGTTTGACAGATAATACATTTTGCACCTTTCCTATCAACTGTTCCACTATAAGGAGTTTTCCCTTGCTTTACAGAATATGATATGTGACCGTCTTCAATAATTGGTTCGATATAAGCAGGTTTTCCAGCTTTTTTTGATAACTCGAACGACCTTACCAGAGGCATTTCACACCCACAAGCAGGATTAGGGCATTTCACCGTCCGCGCCCAAATCCATGCAATAACCGTATGCTCTTGTCCGTACTTGTCTTTAACTTTTGGATAGAGATGCCCAATACGCTCGAATGCCTTTTTCTTCATCCACTCGCCGTAGTAGCGAACGTCTTCGGCAAGCCCCTGCGCGCCCGTCCATGTTTGATTGAGGTAACGAGATTCGGGGTTGATGGGTGGTTGATTGGCAAATTTGGGGGGAATCTCGATCATTGCCTTGTTAATCATCACGGCCACAGGGTTTAAGTCGCTGGCGTGGGCTTCTAATCCAAGCCGTTGCGCTTCAAGCGGAATGGAGCCGCCGCCTGCAAAGGGGTCAAGGAGCGCTGGGGGGGTGCCGTTGGTGGATTTGAGGATTTCTGCCTTTGCTGCGTTTAGAACGTCTTGGTTGTTGGAGTTCTCCCACTTTACAAGCTCAGAAAGTATTTTGAAAAGCCGTTCGCGCTCGGCGGATTGTTCTTTTTCTGTAGGGAATTGTTCCGGCAGGCTCGATGGGTCGTCTACAAGCGAAGCCCAAATAACGGCGCGAGCCGCCGCTAAAGGACGTCGTGCCCACCATAAGTGAAGTGTGGAGGGGTGTCCGTGGCGTATCGATTTTTCGCGGGCTGATTGTGCGTTGATCGCTTCGAGCGGCAATGCTACCTCAATGAGTTTCTTCTTGTATTGCATCCTGTATTGCTATACTGTTTATATCGTTTATTATCTTTTGCCTGTTTATAACTCGCAAATTTAACTTTTTTCTTCGTTAATAATAGCTTTAATCTTTTTTAAAAACGATTTCCGTACCTCTAATTAATTCCGCAATATTGTACATAACACTCGTCGCTGCAAAATCAGGGCGTTTATGGAAAGGCTTTTTAAGATAGATGGTTTTTGTCTCTGTTCCATCCACCTCGACGATCGCCAAGATATATTCGTCAGGCTTGTTAAGAGCTGTTAATATTTCGTTTTTGGTAATAGTCACAGTATCAGCTCCTGCTGCTCGGCCTTTCACCTCAATAAAGCGGAGGGTAGGGGCGCCGATGTTGCGTTTGCTTGGCGGTATCCTCGATTCTACATCGTATCCCACCTTTGCCGCGCTTACATCAACGGGGATATAACCGAGCGATGTTTCTATGTCCATCACCGCTTTCATGGCGGCAAGTTCAACTTCACGTCGTGTCAGAGCGTCTGAGGCAAAGGGGTCGGATATACCCATCAGCTTGTTTAACAGCCCGCGGGGTACAACAAGGGCGCCACCAACAACTACAGGCGGCATAGCTGAAATAAGTTTCTCCTTTTCCAATTCTGCAAGACGCTTTTGCATACGGATTTCAAGTTCTTCTGCACGGCGAGCTGCAATTTGAGAGTTCAATCTGGCGTTGGTCTTGCCCGCCGATTCTTTTGCTTTTAAATCACCGGCACTAAAATCCCAGTGTCGAATCTCGGTAGTGAGCCGTTCTTTGACTGCTTTCGCAGTTTTGTTGATGAGCTTAGTTTTACGTTCCCGCACCTCTGCAACGTGAGCAGGGATAATCTGCGATATTGCATAACCAACAGCGATATCTTCCACGTTAGTTTGAAGCCATGGTAGACTATACAAAAATGTGCGGATAGCGGACTGTTCGTCTTCTTTGGCGGCACGATAGTCAAGGTAAGGCGCATATCCGGCGTTTATTGCCGAGCCATCCTCTTTTATTTCGACAAAATGAATGTGCTTTGATATGACACGCTTGTTGCCATTAAGCAGGATAATCCCATCTTGGACAGTATCTTCCACATAGAAGAGCAGGCGGGCGTCCATACAGGAATCGTTATCGTCAATAAAAATGGCTCCGCGTCTCAATACGTTCATGTTACGCTCCCAAACAAGATCAATAGTCGCTTCCAGCAGCGGATTACCGGGTACGATGAGCGCAGCAGGAGCAAGCCCCTGTACATTGCAGTAAGGCTTATCAAAGCAAATACGCTCATACCTTAGCAGAACAGGATCACCAAAACCGACTTGCCTGTCGCGGTTCCGGACGGCCAACGGCACAGAGGTTACCTCGTATCGTCCTTTTTCGCGCGAGCGTATTTTGCCGCCGACACTTTGGAACGCTTCAAGAAAGAATGACTCAATAAAGTGCGGTTGTAGCTTGTGAGCCTCCATCCTCTCCATATCTTCGCGAATGGCTATTACTTTATGAATGTCCATTGTGTCTTCTGTCAGGGCGTGTTCGTCGAGCAAGCGCCTGAGTTCTCCCCGATCGAGAGAATGGTCTACGACCTCGTACAATCGTGCCCTGACAGCGGGATCGTTACCGTAGCGGATAGCTTCGATAAGCAAATCTCGAAGTGGTTTATTATCAAACGTCACTTTGCCAAGAACGTCAAAGACCTTCCCTTTGAGCGCTTCGCGCTCCTGCTCCAATTTCTCAAATAAACGTTGAAAAACCATACCTTCACGAGTTTCACGCGACACAAGATTCCACAGGTGGCAAACCTCTGTTTGCCCAATGCGGTGAATGCGTCCAAAACGCTGTTCAAGGCGATTCGGATTCCATGGCAGATCGTAGTTAACCATCAGGTGTGCCCGCTGCAGATTGATGCCTTCACCCGCTGCATCGGTAGCGATAAGGATTCGTACTTCTTTATCCTGCTTAAACAGCTCTTCGACTTTACGGCGCTCGTCGCGATGCATGCCGCCGTGTATGTTTACGACCGCTTCCCCATTTCCAAGGAGTGACCTGATTTTATCGGTTAAATATCGGAGTGTATCTCGATGTTCGGTGAAGATAATCAGTTTCTCATGCAGTCCGTCTCTAAACATGTTCCCATCGTCCTGAAGCAATCTGGAAAGCTCGTCCCACTTTCTGTCTTCGCCACTTTGACGCACATTGTTTGCCATACGTTCCAGTTTTTTCAAAGTCGCGATTTCCGCTTCCAACTCTTGAATAGTCTGAGCAGCAGAAGCTTGATCTACCACTTTCTCCTCAGCATCTTCAAGTTCAGCAGAAGGCATATCGTCCTCATCATAATCGTCATAATTGGCAACAGTATATTCAGCGGTACGTTTACCAAGTCGCTCTTCTGCAAGGCGATTCTCCAACCGTTCGTGGCGACGTTTCAAAGATTGATATATAGCTTCCGGTGAAGAAGCGAGACGGCGTTGCAGTATCGTTAGCGCAAAGCCGACTGTGGTCTTGCGTTCGCTTTTCAAGTTGTCGGCACGATTGAATTCGTCT
Source organism: Bacteroidales bacterium (assembly GCA_009781275.1). Classification (GTDB taxonomy): domain Bacteria; phylum Bacteroidota; class Bacteroidia; order Bacteroidales; family UBA932; genus WRBG01. The sequence goes on from WQYK01000004.1 coordinate 24,296, forward strand.
TGTACATAGTCGGTAACGGCTGTGTACAGCGTTGCTTCCATAGGCGACAGGTCGTAATTGACTGTATATGCCCTACGTTCAGGAAAAAGTTGAGAGCCGTCGAACTTTAGCAAATCTTCCTTAACAAGCCGCCGCATCACGTCCGACACATCTACTGTCTGATTGCCGCTCCTTGCAACGCCCTCAAAACGATCGGGGTCGATAAGTGACATGAAGAGCTGGAAATCCTTTTCTTTACCATTGTGAGGAGTCGCAGTGAGTAACAGAAAATGCCGAGATATGGATGACAACAACCGTCCGAGAAGGAAACGTTTTGTATATTTAACTTCGCCTCCCCATTCTGTTGCTGACATTTTGTGCGCCTCGTCGCAAACAATCAAGTCCCAATCAGTAACGCGCAATTTTTCCTGAATATCTTCATTACGGGACAATTTGTCTAAGCGAACAATACAGAAATTGGTCTCCATAAAGACGTTTCCCGTAACTGCCGATTCTATGCGGTCATTTGTCAAAATTTCGAATCGCAGATTGAATTTGCGATAAAGTTCATCCTGCCACTGTTCCGCTAAGTTACCTGGTGATACAATCATGCAACGTTTCAGGTCGCCACGAACAAGTAGTTCTTTCAGGAACAGCCCCGTCATAATCGTTTTACCGGCGCCCGGATCGTCTGCAAGGATATAGCGAAGCGGCAGGCGTGAGAGCATCTCCCCATAAACCGCCGTTATTTGGTGTGGCAATGGCTCAATGGTTGAGGTATGTACAGCAAGGTATGGGTCAAAAATGTGAGCAAGGTTGATCCTGTAAGCTTCTGAGGAGAGCCGGAGCAGATTGGCATCAGCATCAAAACTCCACGGCAAACAATTGTCTCCAACACTCAATCTCTCCTCGTCTTCCCTATATAAAAGTTGACTAGCAAGCTGTCCACGGGCATCTTTATAAGTGATCTCCAGTACGGCGTTACCGTACCACTTGACCGCAACAACGATTACCGGTGCGTCTCCGGCAATACCAACAACACTGGCTCCAGCAGTTATATCTTCAAGTCGAGCCACTTTTTTTAGAAATTCTTTAAATAAGGAGCAATAAACAGCCAGATCCCTTTGGAGGCTGAGATCAGACCCAGGGCCATAATGATGATACCCGACACCCTGTTAATCATCAATAACTGTTTTAATCTGAATTTTTTACGAAAAATGCTAACGCTCATGCTCAAACAGTACCACCACAATCCTGCGCCTGCAAATACGCCCCATAAAACGGTCGAAATGGCAAAAGAGCCTGCCGATGAGTTGACCTTTAATCCCACCAAAGCAAAAAATCCCAAAATGAAGACGATCGATCCCGGATTGGACAAGGTGAGGAGGGCGGTGGATATAAAATCTTCAAGATGACGCTTTTTAACATTGGTTTGGCGAATCTGTTTCACAGGATTGGTCAAATAGATGCGCAGGCCAAAATAGATGATCAACAGACCTCCTAAACTAAAGAAGTATTTTTCGTGTGCCTGAAGAAGGATTTGAATGTAGGCTAAACCCATGACAGCGAGCGCTGCATAAAATGTATCCGCCATGGCGGCGCCCAAGCCCGAGATCAGTCCCGAATGCCAACCTTTACTAAGCGTTCGTTGTACGCACAAAATACCCACCGGCCCCAATGGAATTGAGGCGCCAAAGCCCACCAAAAGCCCCTGAAAGAAGTTGACCATCACATCACTCATGCATCACAGATAAAGAAGAAGATTAGTTACTAATGATAAAAACGACAATAATACGAATAAAATGCTTTTCCGGCAAATAAAACACTACCTTTGGCTGATCAAAATATCTCTGTTCATGAATCGTTCCTGTATAAAATGGATTGGTTTTTCCACCCTTAGCGCGGTCCTTTTGTCTATACCGTGGCATTTCCCTTATTGCGGTTGGATACTGTTAGTTGCCTTGATTCCATTGCTTTGGGTAGAGGCCGACTTTAGTCGCCGTGGCATAAAAGGATGCTGGAAATATTATGCCCTCACCTTTTTGATGTGGAATACCATCACCACCTGGTGGATTTGTAAAGCGACCCTCTGGGGAGGTGTTGTTGCCGTAGCTGGCAATGCACTTCAAATGTTTCTGGTATTTGCCCTGTTTCGTTTGGTAAAAAAGAAGACAGGGGATTGGATTGGTTATCTGTTCCTGATCGCCCTCTGGATCGCTTGGGAATATTTCTATTTTGACGCCGAGATGTCGTGGCCTTGGCTGGTGCTGGGTAACGGATTTGCAGAAACCACGTTTTTGGTTCAATGGTACGAATTTACAGGCGTTTTGGGCGGTACCCTCTGGGTATTTCTCTCCAACATTTTAATATTAAAACTGATCAAAGAGAGAAAGAGGATTGTGATTCCCGCAGTAATTCTTGTACTGCCTGTACTCATCTCGCTCTTTAGGTTCTATACCTACGACGAAAAATCGAATCCGATAGAGGTGGTGGTGTTACAGCCCAATATCGACCCATATAATGAAAAATTTGAGGAGGGTTTGCAGCCCCTTACTCAGGAGGAGCAGGATCAACGTTTATTGGCTGCTGCACAACAGGCTGTGCGCCCTTCTACCCGTTACATTTTTGCTCCGGAGACGGCCATTAGCAGCGTAGAAGAGAGCAATATGATGTACAATGCATCCATTGTACGGATTTACCAATTCTTACAGGAATATCCCCATGTGACTTTTGTGACCGGAGCTACGTCAATACGTTTCTACTCAGGAGATGTAGCGCCCACCAAGACGGCCAGGCAAAGAGGAGGCAGTTGGTACGATGTCTTTAATGCTGCATTTCAACTGAGCGTTGGAGAGGCTCCCCTGGTTTATCACAAATCAAAATTAGTCCCCGGGGCAGAGAAGGTGCCTTATGCAAAGTATCTGAAATTTACCAATAAGCTGATGATCGATTTGGGTGGGGCATTTGGAAGTTTGGGCACTCAACCGGAGGCTACCGTTTTTCCTGCACCTTGGAACAAAAACCATAAGATGGGCGTGGCTATATGCTATGAATCAGTATATGGCGAATATTTTGCTTCATATGTAAAAAAAGGAGCCCGTTTTATGGCGGTCATCACCAACGATGACTGGTGGGGCAACTCGCTCGGATATAGGCAGCACCTCTCCTTTTCCCGTTTGCGCGCCATAGAGACACGTCGTTCAATTGCGCGTAGCGCCAACACGGGTATTTCTGCATTTATCAATCAGAGAGGGGACTATACTCAAAAGAGTGAATGGTGGACCCAGGGATGGCTACGTGAGGAGATCAACATCAATCACAAACTCACCTTTTATACACGTTCCGGCGACCTCATTGGTCGATTATCTGTCTATTTACTGGTACTCTTGTTGATTTATTGGTTGGCGCTCTTTAGGCTTCGGCGTTAATCGTTTTTCATTTGCTGGATCATGCCGGTAATGGACTCTTTGAGTCTCTGAATTTCCGAATCGTGATCTTCCTTGGAGAGGGCAATGGCGCTCTCCCTGTGAACTAAGGAAAGATAGTTTAAAGAGGGTGAGGGGATAAATTTACCCAACCCCATCTTGAACCATCGATCGTCAATAGTCTTGATGGTTCCGGGAGAAGAGGTGACCACATTGGGCCAAAACCGGGGTACGCCAAGGTTACCGGGTATTTTGGTGCGGGAATCAATCCGCAGCACACCGCCTGCAAGGCGCATATCTCTAATTGGATCGGCATTGCTTCCCAGCAACCAGTAACACATGAATTCATTTTCTAAATCGACCGTTTGGTCTAATAGTACCTCGATCAGTGCATCGGATGGATCTTTTTCTGCATGCACAAAGGAGATGGCCTTGCCGGCAAACTTTGCCAAGGGTGTTTCGGGCTCCTCTTCTGCTGTTTTTCGCGTTGCGTCAATACAGATTTTTCCGCCAAAGCCGCTTTTTGGAGCCGCGTGGTCAAGCACATCCAAAGGACCCCGACTAAAGAAGGTGTCACGGGTGGGCTGATAGTGTTTGAGCAGCGCCTCCAAAACCGCTTTGCGGTCGCGAATATTCAGTTCTCCGTCCACAATGATGGCTATTTTATTAAACATCATTTGTCCGGCGCCCCACATGGCGTGAGCCATCTTAATGGCTTGCCCGGCATATGCTTTACGAATTTTGATAATGGCAAGATTATGGGTAACGCCCTCAACGGGCATGTGCATATCGACCACTTCGGGAGCAACGGCGAGTCTAAAGGGAGTGAGGAAGATCTTTTCTATGGCATGGGCTATATAGGCATCTTCCTGAGGCGGAACGCCCACTATAGTAGCAGGGTAAACGGCATTTTTCTTGTGGGTAAGGCAAGTGATGTGAATGGTGGGGTAGAGGTCAGGCAGAGAGTAAAAGCCGGTGTGGTCTCCAAAAGGACCTTCGGTGGCCAATCCCTCTTTGGCCTCAATGTAACCCTCCAACACAAAATCGCAATCAGAAGGGACAGAAAGTCCTACGGTAAGACAAGGTACTAAGGTGACGGCCTTGTTGCGCAGGAATCCGGCCAATAGATACTCGTCAAAACCATCGGGAAGGGGTGCAGCAGCGCAAAATGAGTATATGGGATCGCCACCAATGCAGATGGCAACGGGAAAACGAGAGGTTTTTCGTGCCGCAAAGTGCCGTGCTCCGGTCTTGTGCTTGTGCCAGTGTATGCCGGTCGTATTCACAGAAAAGACCTGCATCCGGTACATCCCTACGTTTCGTTGGCCCGTGTCGGGATCCTGCGTGTGCACCAACGGCAACGTGATAAAACGACCACCATCGTGTGGCCAGCATTTTAAAATAGGAAGTCGCTGAAGATCAGGTTGCATAAAAACCACCTCCTGACAGGCGCCAGGCCCTTTTTTGTATTTTGGCAGCCACGTTTTGGCCTCGTTGAGTTGAGAGAGAAGGATCAGTTTTTCCCACCACCCCCTGTAGGGAGCGGTCACTTGGGCCAAAAGACGATCGATACGTTCCGGTATCTGCTCCAAACGGTCTACACCCAGGGCGGCGGCCATCCTTTTGTTAGAGCCCATCATGTTGGTAAGCACCGGAAATGCTGTTCCAGTGTTTTCAAAGAGGATCGCTTTACCTCCATTCTGCTGTTTGCAGATTCGGTCGGTCACTTCGGCTATTTCAAGAACAGGGTCTACAAACTCTTTGATCCTGATCAGCTCACCCATTGCTTCGAGTTTTTCTATAAAACGTTTCATAGTCAATCTAATTGATAAGAAAGAATTTGTTGCAGGACGTGGGCGTCAATTCCACGTCCGATAATGGTTTTGTTCCGGTCTAAGAGGTAGATCTTAGGGGTTCCGGTAACGTTATATAATTTATGGAAGAGGGACGAAAAGTCGGGATCCCACACATAGATCCATTCGGGATTAAGGGTGAGAATATATGCTTGCCACGCCTGGTACCGGTCTTGTGTATATACAGCATAAATCTTGATATTGTGTGATTTATATTGTTGATAGATTTGTTCTATGACCGGCATCTCCTCTTTGCAAATCAAACAGTCGTCATCGTAGAAGAGAAGAACGATCCAATCTGCATCTATATTTCTGAGAGAGATCAGCCGACCATCCGCGTCGGGGAGGTTGAGCTCCGGAGCGGGCATCCCAAGAAGCGAGTGTTCATTAAAAGCGATGTATGATTCCAGCTCAAAGATCAGGTTGGGATGAGGAGGTTTGATTATGCCCTCAATGAATTTTTTTGCAACATGGATGGCCGCACCCTCCATGCCCATAATGGGGGAAGATAAAAAATAGTTGAGCAAGAACGCCCCGCACCACTCTTTTACCTGCGGATCGGTACAGAGGTTGATGATGGAGTCGATTTGGGGGATGACCAACTCCGGTAGAGGAGGGACGATGTGGGTAAAAAAACTTTGAAGCCGTACAGGCAATACAGAGGTGTTCAATACCCGTCTGTCATGCAGCGCCATATATTGAGGGAGTGGCGGTTTGGAGATGTTATTGGCAATAATGGACAGCAAAGTGTTGGGGTATTGCCGGGCAATGCTGTCGGTATAGTGGTCGATCCGGTCGACGTCGGTTTGGGAAAAATGGGGCAGACGGTGGGCGTCTTGAATAAAACGTTGAAAATCAAGATAAGCCACGTTTTCAGCATCTCCTTGCACCGTTACCTCGGTTGTTCGTCCGCTCTCGACAATAGCCCTAAAATGCAGATCACTCCTTTTATCAAAAGAGATCAAGAAATGAAACAATCTCCTGTCGTTTTGGATAAATGTATATTGTCCGGGTGCAAGCGATTTTTTGCCCTTAAAGCGATAGCTCCCTTTTTTGATTTTAGGCAACGAGTCAATGACCACCACATTGTCGGTCGTTTGCAGCGCCAGTGTCACTTTGCCGCTATGGTTGCCCGACAGGGTAAGGTGGATGTCATAACCACATTTTTTGGCTGCGGAGAGCGGGAGTTCCCAGGCAATCAGCAGGAGTGTGGTGATGATGATATAAGGGATCGCTCTCATCCTTCTAGGTCATAAAATTCCTTAAATCAATTCCTTTTGGAATAAATTGTTGTACATCCCCTCCATTTTGCAAAACGTCCCGCACCACAGTAGAAGAGATAAAGGAGAGTTCAGCGCCGGCGGGAATAAACACGGTGATAATATCTGGCGCCATTTTGTGGTTTGCCTGCGCAATAACCTGCTCCAACTCAAAGTCGGTGGTGGTACGCAGTCCGCGAATGATAAAGGGAATATTTTTGGATGTGCAAAAGTCAACGGTTAGACCCGAATAGCTGCACACCTCCACATTTGACAAGTCTGCGACGGCTATTTTGATCATCTCAACACGTGCTTCAGTGGTAAAAAGCCCGGGTTTTAAGACATTGTGGCCCACAGCCACCACTACGCCGTCAAAGAGACGGAGCGCAGATTTAAGTACATCAAAGTGTCCCAAAGTAAAGGGATCAAAGGATCCCGGAAAAACGGCGAGTCGTGTCATGGATAGTCAATATATCATACAAAGGTAATACAATATGTAGACCAATTTCTACTTTGATGGCTTTAATTAATCAACAGGTTTTGAACAGTTCAATCCTCTATTGCCCAATCAATCGGCTCTAACCCCTGTTTTTGGAGCAGCGCGTTGGTTTGTGAAAAGTGGCGGTTGCCAAAGAAAGCGCCCATGGAGAGGGGGGAGGGGTGTGCGGTTTCTAAGACAAAGTGTCTGGAGGTGTCGATCAGGCTCTTTTTGGCTTTGGCAAAGTTGCCCCATAAGAGAAATATGAGGCCGGAGCGTTGCTCCGAGAGGGTGCAGATGACGGCGTCGGTAAAGGTTTGCCAGCCGATCCGGCTGTGGGAGGTGGGCTCTCCGGCGCGGACGGTGAGGGCGGCGTTGAGCAGGAATACGCCCTGTTGGGCCCAGCGCTCTAAGCAGGCGTGGGTGGGAGTTGGGACGCCTAAGTCGGAGCGGAGCTCTTTAAAGATGTTTTGTACGGATGGGGGAGGGGGGATTCCTTTGGGGACGGAGAAACAGAGGCCGTGCGCCTGGCCGGGGCCGTGGTAGGGGTCCTGGCCAAGGATGACTACTTTGGTTTTGTCAAAGGGGGTTTTGTCAAAGGCGTTAAAGATGAGTTTGCCTGGGGGGTAAATGGTTTTCCCAGACGCGATTTCTTGGCGTATGGTGTGGGTGAGTTGTCTAAAATACTCTTTTTCGAATTCGGGGGCCAAAGCGGCCTTCCAGCTGGGGTCGATGCGTACTTCCATTTTGTTTGCTTGGCATTTCTGTGGGCGGGCGTGAAGCCCGCCCCTACATTAACCTAATACGAATTCTAATACCTCATTAATATTGCGGACGTAGGTAAAACTTAGGCCTTTGACATATTCGGGTTTGATCTCTTCTACGTCGCGTTTGTTGTCAAGGGAGAGGATAATGTTTTTGATGCCGGCGCGTTTAGCTGCTAAGATTTTTTCTTTAATGCCGCCAACGGGGAGCACTTTTCCGCGGAGTGTCATCTCGCCTGTCATGGCCACTTTTTTGCGCAGGGGTCTCTTCATAAAGGCTGAGGCAATGGCGCACACAATGGTGATGCCGGCAGAGGGGCCGTCTTTGGGGATCGCTCCCTGTGGTACGTGGATATGTACGTCCCATTTGGCCATCTTTTTGACGTCTTGTTTGATGGAAGAGGCGTGTGCTTTAAGGTACTGGAGGGCGATGATGGCCGACTCTTTCATCACGTCGCCTAAGTTGCCGGTGATGGCAAGCGCTCCTTTGCCTTCGTTCAGGCTGGCTTCGACAAAGAGCACTTCGCCTCCGTTTTCTGTCCACGCCAATCCGGTGGCCACTCCCGAAACGTCGGTTCCCTCTTGGGATTCAGGGTTATGCATGGACAAGCCAAATATTTTGCGAAGATCCTCTTCGGAGGGGGTCACGTTGTACGGCTCCTCAAAAGCGATCTTTTTGGCAATGCTTCTGGCCAGCTTGGCCAACTGCTTGTCTAAAGTACGTACCCCCGATTCGCGTGTGTATTCGTTAATGATCAGCTGAATATTTTTTGTTGACAACTTGAGTTGATCCGACTTGAGTCCATGCGCCTCTAACTGTTTGGGCAACAAATAGTCTTTGGCAATGTGCTGCTTCTCGTCAAGAAGATATCCGCTAATAGGGATCAGCTCCATGCGGTCGCGTAACGCGGGATGGATGGTTCCAATGTTGTTGGCAGTTGTAATAAAGAGAACCTTAGAGAGATCGTAATCAAGGTCAAGATAATTGTCATGAAAACTGACATTTTGTTCCGGATCAAGCACCTCAAGCAGGGCAGAGGCCGGATCTCCGCGGTGGTCGTTACCGACTTTATCGATTTCATCTAAAATAATCAGGGGATTAGATGACTTACACTTCTTAATGGTCTGAATAATTCGACCGAGCATGGCGCCAATATAAGTGCGGCGATGGCCACGGATCTCTGCCTCGTCGTGTAATCCTCCCAACGAAATACGACCATAACTGCGTCCCAACGCACGTGCTACCGAGCGTCCCAGCGACGTTTTGCCTACTCCCGGAGGACCATAAAGGCAAAGAATGGGGGACTTCATATTTCCCCTAAGCTTGATGACAGAGATGTACTCAAGAATACGCTCCTTAATCTGCTCCAACCCGTAGTGGTCTTTATCCAATACTTTTTTAACTTTCTTTAAATTAAGCTGATCCTTAGTGGTCTCATACCAGGGGAGGTCAACCAAATATTGAACGTAGTTGAGTTGAATGCTAAAGTCGGGTGAATGGGGATTGGTGCGGTCTAACTTTTGCAGCTCTTTTTCAAAAGCTTCAGCTACTTCTACAGGCCACTCTTTGGTAGAGGCCCGTTTGCGCAACTCCTCAATCTCCTTGTCCGAGCTATTCATCCCCAACTCGTCCTGAATCGTTTTGAGCTGATTATTCAGATAATACTCACGTTGTTGCTGGTCAATCTCCCTACGCACCTTTTGGCGAATATCGTCCTTGATTTTGAGGATCTCAATCTGACCGTTCAGAAGCTCCAGCAATTTGATACCACGTGCTTTAAGATTTCCTTCCGACAAAAGGGCGAGCTTTTCACTCACACTTTCGATGTCAATATTGGAAGCAATGAAATTGATCAGAAATTCGATATTATCGATATTTTTAATTGCAAAATTGGCCTCCTGAGGGATGTTGGGTGATAGTTTAATTACCTGAAGTGCAGCATCTTTGATGGTTCCGGTAAGGGCGGCAAAGTCAGGATTAGAAGCTTTGATGCCCTGATCTTTGATGTGCTTCACTTTTGCCTTGAGGTAGGGTTGCTCAGAAGTAATTTCAAGGATTTCAATTCGACTGTGGCCGTGCAAGATGGCCGTGAGTCCGCCGTCCGGCATCTCGATCACCTTTAAAATGCGCGCCAAACAGCCAAACTTGAACAATTCGCCCGGTTTGGGGTCGTCAACATTTGGATCCAGCTGGGTAACAGCGCCCAGTAATTTGTTTCCTTCTAACGTTTCCCGAATCAATTTAACCGACTTATCTCTTCCTACTGTTATGGGGATCAACGTGTGAGGGAAAAGTATGGCATTACGTAGCGTGAGTATGGGTAACTCATCCGGAAGCTCTGCATCGTTGACATTGGTCTCCTCCTCTATACTGAGAATGGGCAAAATACTGACCTCGTCTGTGAGCTCGGCAGGGATGAAGAATTCATCGATATCTTTCATGATTATTAATAT